>JASGDR010000152.1:0-2885 GCA_047607095.1 Caulobacter sp. | reverse complement strand
CTCCAGGTCGGCCGGACCGTCGACCAGGGTGCGCACCAGCACCCAGCCGTGCGGGGTCGACAGGCGCACCGTTCCCTCGCCCGTCGCCGCCGCGCCCGGCCCGACGATGGTGAAGGTCCCGCCCCCGCCGCCATTGACCCGCGTACCCAGCACCGCGTCGTTCTCGGTCCACATGTTGAGGATCGCCACGGAGACGTAGCGCGTCCCGCTGGCCGGCAGGGTCAGGGAGACCGGCCCCTTGGAGACGTCGATCCAGGCCAGCGAATAGAGGGTGTCGTTGTTGGGGGTGGTGACGTTGCGGTCGTTCGGCCCCGCCAGGTCCTTGCGATGATAAAGCCGGTTCTGCCGCGCGCCCCGGTCGGTGACCTTGGCCCGGGTGGCGGCCATCTCGACCCACGGCAGGGCGAACAGCCAGGCGTCGCGCGCCGCCGCCGCCGGATCGTCCTGCGCCCGCGCGACCTGGGGCGCGACCCCCGCCGCGGCCGCCATGGCCAGCCATTCCCGTCGGTTCACGGCTTCCTCCCGAACGCTCGTTTGAAGGGAGTGGAAGCCGAAATGACGCGGGAGGCAAGGCCGCGCGTCCGTCGAGGCTCGCCTTCGGCTCGCGCCTCAGGATGAGGAGCACTTTGCATTTAAGTCCTCATCCTGAGGCGCCCGCGCAGCGGACCTCAGAACGTGACCCGCGCCCCGCCGCCGATGACGATCCCCTTGCCCTCCGAACGCCCGCGCAGCGACAGGTTCATCGGGAAGGCGGTGCCGTCGTACAGGGTCTGGTCGGCGTGGATCACGCTGTCCTTCAGCTTGATGTACGAGGCCCCCAGGTCGAGGTTGATGTTGCGCTTGGGCGTGACCGTCGCGCCGAGGCTGTAGATCATCCGGTCGCCGTCTGGCACGCGGGCGTCGCGGTACTGGTCGTTGGTCGGGGTCGGGTCCTTCTGGACGCCCGCCCGCAAGGCCAGCCACTTGGTCGCCTGGTAGTCGACCCCGACGGCGACGTTGGTGGTGTCCTTATAGAACTCGTCGACGACGATCTGCTTGGGCAGCAGCGCGCCCGGCAGCAGCTGGCCCGCGCCCTTCAGGTCGACGGTAACCGTGTCGAAGTCGCTCCAGCCGAAGCGCTGCACCTGGGCGTGGACGGCCAGCTTGCGGACCGGCTTCACCGTCACCCCGGCCGTGGCGATCCAGGGCGTCGAGAAGCTGGTGGTGGCTTCCTGCTTGCTGGTGACCAGCGAGAACGGCCCTTGGAAGCCGAAGATCGAGACGTCGCCGTCCAGCTTGTGCTTGTAGCCCGAGCGGTACGAGCCGCCGACGACCAGCCGGTCGCCGGGATACACCTGGAAGCCGGCGTTCCAGCCGTAGCGGATGTCCTCGCCCTTGACCTCGATCTTGCCGTCCGGGAACGGCGCGGTCAGGTCCGGACCCATCTGGCTGAAGGTGGCGTCGAAATAGTCGATGTTGCCGCCGCCGCCGACGCTGAGCCAGTCGGTCACCCGATAGGCCAGGGCCGTCTGCATGTTGATGTTGAGGAAGCGCGACTTCACCGCGCCGTAACGCACCCAGCTTTCGTCGGCGTAGGTGGTCACGGCGTTGAACGGGGCGTTGATCCCCACGCCCAGCGATAGCCGGCTTGTCAGCGGCATGGCGAAGGCGAAGTTGGGCACGATCGACTTGGGGATCGGGTTCTTGGCCACCGAGTTTCCGCCCACCGCGAGGGCCGGCTGCAGCGGAATGTTGGGCAGGCTCTCCAGGGTGGGGATCAGCACGCCGTTGGTCAGCCCCGGCAGGACGCCGCTGAGCAGGCCGGTGACGCCGCTGGGCAGGCCCGGAATCGGCGTGCCCAGCACGGCGGGAATGTTCAGGGTCGGCCGCTGCAGGGTCGAGCCCTCGTCGGTCACCTCGCCGGTGACGAAGATGCCCGCCGCGCCGGTATAGAGTTCCTTGTCCTCCAGCCGGCCGATGGCGGCGGGGTTCCAGAACATCGCCGAGGCCCCGACGTCGGTGGACTCGCCCGAATAGGCCCGGCCCATGCCCTTGACCGACTGCTCCTGGATGTAGAAGGCGCCCGCGAAGGCGTGTCCGGCGCACAGGACCGCGCACACGGCCGCGCTCACGGCGAGCCGTGTCTTCAGGTGCTTGCTCACGCTGTTTCCTCCCTGCGACTCCCGGTTTTTCAGGAGCTCAGCCGAGCAACGCAGGTGATCACCAAAGAGTTCCAGCGATTTACGCTACGTCATTACTCGCGAAGACTTGCCACATTTGCGCCATTATCACGAACCGTGCGCATTCACCCTTTCGCGGCCGATCAGAGCACCTTGCGCAAGCTGAAGCGTACGGTGCGCCCGAGGGAGTCCATATAGTCCTCCTGATAGGCCTGCGGCGTCGCCCCGTCGTCGTTGCGCACCTGCTGCTTGGCGTCGAACAGGTTGTCGACGCCGACCGAGACCCGCGAGCCTTTCAGCCAGCCGCAGCGCTTGGCCCAGTCCTTGCGCGCGTCGAGGTCGACGAAGCCCTGCAGGCTGAGCGTCGCCAGGTTCGAGAAATAGAGGTCGTCGCCGGTCTGGCCGCCGTCCACCCAGGTCGATGCGCGCCAGTTGCCGCGCAGGGTCGCCCCCATGCCGCTGCGCGACAGGATCGCCTGGAGGTAGGCCTCGTGGCGCGGCGTGCCGCCCCGGCGCCCCAGCGAGGCGCCGTTCAAGAGGTCTAGCGGCGCCATGCCGTCGCGGATCATCACCTCGTCCTTGAACCGCCAGGTGTGGTTCATCGAGATCTGCAGACGCGTCTGCCCAGGCGGGATACTGCCGCCGCCCATCCTGGACATCATGCCGCCGCCGGTGATCTGCACCCCGCCGCCCGGACGCGAGCCGCCCGAAGCGCCGCTCGGCGCG
>JASGDR010000151.1:0-4916 GCA_047607095.1 Caulobacter sp. | reverse complement strand
GTCGACCACGCCAAGGCGGCCGGCGAGAAGATCCGCATCAGCGGCGGCGGGCGCTGCAACTTCACCAACATGGGGACATCGCCGGCCAACTTCCTGTCGGCCAATCCGAAGTTCTGCGTCTCGGCCCTGCGCCGCTACCGCCCGGCCGACTTCATCAATCTCGTGCGCAAGTACGGCATCGATTTCCACGAAAAGACCCTCGGCCAGCTGTTCTGCGACGGCTCCTCCAAGGAGATCATCGGCATGCTGCTGGACATGATGGACCAGGCCGGCGTCGTGCTGCGGCTGGAAACCTCGATCCAGGGCGTCGCCAAGGAGGCCGAGGGCTTCGTCGTCGGCCTGTCGAGCGGTCCGGTCGCCTGCGCCTCGCTGGTGGTCGCCACGGGCGGCAAGTCGATCCCGAAGATGGGCGCGACGGGCCTGGGCTACGACATCGCCCGCCAGTTCGGCCTGGCGATCGTCGAGACCCGGCCGGCTCTGGTGCCCCTGACCTTCGAGGCCCGCACCCTGGAGCGCCTGTCGCCGCTGTCGGGCGTGTCGGTCGACGCCGTGGTCGCCAGCGGCAAGACGAAGTTCCGCGAGGGCATGCTCTTCACCCATCGCGGCCTGTCGGGCCCGTCGATCCTGCAGATCTCGTCCTACTGGCGCGAGGGCGGCGAGATCACCGTCGACATGGCGCCGGGCGTCGACGTCTTCGCGACCCTGAAGGCCGAGCGCGCCGCCAACGGCCGCCGGGCGCTGCACACGGTGCTGGGCGAGATCGTGCCCAAGCGCCTGGCCCAGAAGATCGTCGAGGACGAGGGGATCACCGGCAATATCGCCGACTGCTCCGACAAGGTGCTGACCCGCGTGGCCTCGGTCGTGAACGCCTGGACGTTCAAGCCCGTCGGCTCGGAAGGCTACCGTACGGCGGAAGTCACGCTGGGCGGGATCGACACCGACGGCCTGGACTCGCGCTCGATGGAAGCCAAGGCCGTGCCCGGCCTCTACTTCATCGGCGAGGTCGTCGACGTCACCGGCTGGCTGGGCGGCTATAACTTCCAGTGGGCCTGGGCGTCGGGCTGGTGCGCCGGGCAGGCGGCCTAAGAAAAACCCCTCGGTCGCTTGGCGGCCGAGGGGTCTTGAAGGCGGGCTATTTCTTCTTGAAGGGCTTGGGCTTGCCGGCGAAGTCGCCCTTGGCCTTGAAGGGCTTGGGGCCCTTGAACGCCGGCTTGTCGCCGAACGCGGCCTTGGCCTTGTAGGGCTTGGCCGGAGCGTCGCCCTTCGGCGCGCGCGGCTTGTACTCGCGCGGACCGTCGGCGTTGTCGCGACCCTCGGCGCGCGGCTTGTAGGCCCGCTTCGGCGCGCCGTCGTTCTCGATCGGCGAATACGGACGCGGAGCCGCGTCGCGGTCGCGCGGCTTGAAGTCACGGGGCTTGTCGTCCCGCGGCGGGCGCGGCTTGTACTCGCCCTTCGGCTCGTCGCCGCGAGCATAGGGCTTGGCGCCGCTGACGCCGTCGCGGTCGTAGCCGCCCTGGCGCGGACCACGCGGCGCGCGCGGCGCGTCGTCGTAGCTGCGGGGCGGACGGGGCGGACGCGGGGCGTCGCCGTCGAACTCGCGACGCGGGCCGCGCGGGGCCGGCGCGGCGGTCGGGGTGATCGAGACGTCCTCGCGCACGGTGGCCTGCACCGCCGCGCCGAACTTCACCGCCGCCTCGGCCGAGATCTCGAACTTGCTGTCGTAGTCGAAGATCCGGATCGAGCCGATGTCCTTCTTGGTGATGTGGCCCTGGCGGCAGATCAGCGGGATCAGCCACTTGGGGTCGGCGTTGCCGCGACGGCCGACGTTGATCCGGAACCATTCCGAACCGTCCATGCTGGCGCGCGGCTCGCGCTCGGGGCGGTCGCCGTAGTCGCGGGGCTCACGCGGCTCGCGCGAGCGCGGGCCCGGATCGGCGCCGTGGCGCGGATCGTCGTAGATCTCTTCCGGGGCCGGCAGCTTGGCGCGGCGGGTGCGGATCAGCGCGGCGGCGATCTCGGTCGGGGTGCGCTTGGCCAGCATGGCCTCGGCCAGGGCCAGGTCTTCCTCGGTCGAGGCGTCGGCGAAGATCGGATCGTCGAGCAGGCGCTCGGTGTCCTTGGCGCGGATCTCGTCGGCGCTCGGGGCGCCGCCCCAGACGCCTTCGACGCCGGCGGCGAACAGCAGCTGTTCGGCCTTGCGGCGGCGGGTGTAGGGCACGACCAGCGCCGAGACGCCCTTCTTGCCGGCCCGGCCGGTGCGGCCCGAACGGTGCAGCAGGGTGGCCTTGTTGACCGGCAGTTCGGCGTGGATGACCAGGCCCAGGTCCGGCAGGTCGAGGCCGCGGGCGGCGACGTCGGTGGCGACGCAGACGCGGGCGTGGCCGTCGCGCAGGGCCTGCAGGGCGTCGGCGCGCTCACGCTGGGACAGCTCGCCCGACAGGCCGACGACGTCGAAGCCGCGCTCGCGCAGCTTGGCGTGCAGCGAACGCACGCTCTCGCGGGTGTTGGCGAACACCATCGCGCCGGGGCTTTCGAAGTAGCGCAGCAGGTTGACGACGGCGTGCTCGGTCTCGTTCGGCGCCACGCGGACGGCGCGGTACTCGATGTCGCGGTGCGGCTCGTTGCGGTCGATCGTGTCGATGCGGAAGGCGTCGTTCTGGTAGTTCTTGGCCAGGGCGATGATGTCGCGCGCCAGGGTCGCCGAGAACAGCAGGGTGCGGCGCTCGGCCGGAGCGGCGTCGAGGATGAACTCCAGGTCCTCGCGGAAGCCCATGTCGAGCATCTCGTCGGCCTCGTCGAGGACGGCGACCTTCAGCTCCGACAGGTCCAGGTGTCCGCGTTCGATGTGGTCGCGCAGGCGGCCCGGGGTGCCGACGACGATGTGCACGCCGTAGTTCAGAGCGCGCTGCTCGCGGCGGGCGTCCATGCCGCCCACGCAGTTGACGACGACGGCCTTGGCGTCGGCGTAGAGCCAGGTCAGCTCGCGGTTCACCTGCATGGCCAGTTCGCGGGTCGGCGCGATGACCAGGGCCTGGGGCAGGGCGGCGCGGTCGAAGGTCTCGGCCTCGCCCAGCAGGGTGGTGGCGGCGGCCAGGCCGAAGGCGACGGTCTTGCCCGAGCCGGTCTGGGCGCTGACCAGCAGGTCGCGGCCTTCGGCCTCGGGGGCGAGCACGGCGGCCTGCACGGGGGTGGGCTCGGCGTAACCCTGAGCGGCGAGAGCCCGCTCGAGAGCGGGGTGGGAAGCGGGGAAGGGCATCTTGGTCCAGTTCGATCCTGCAGGCGGCGCACACACAAACGCGCGCGGCCTGCGCCACGACCAAATTACGACCCCGTTGTCCCGGACCCGTCTGATTGGTCACTTTTCATGAGAATAAACCTCTCCGGCCGCCAAAACGAGGCGTTCGGGCCGTCGGGGAGATTTGGAAGGGCGCGTTAAGACGCCAATCCGCCGAGAAAGGCAAGGGGCGGCGGACGATTAGCATCGACTGCGGCGCTTTGGCCGCAGCGCTTGGTTAAACGCGAACGCCCCGCCCGGTGGTCCGGACGGGGCGTCGACGAGGTCTGCGAAGCGCGATCAGCTCTTCGGCGGCGCCATCACGGTCAGCTTGGAAACCACGCCCTTGGCGGCGTCGTGCTGGGCCGGGGGCAGCGGGATCAGGCCGCGGCCCTGCAGGTAGCCGCCGCGGCCGGTGGCGGCGTCGGACACGAACTCGGCCAGGTATTCCTTCAGGCCCGGCGTCACGCCGACCTGGCCCTTCTTGACGTAGATGTAGAGCGAGCGCGACAGCGGGTAGCTGCCGTTGGCGATCGCCTGCGGGGTCGGCTTCACGCCGTTGACCGAAGCGCCCTTGATCACGTTGGCGTTCTCTTCGAGGAACGAGAAGCCGAACACGCCCAGCGCGCCCGGGGTCTTGGTCAGGGTGCCGACGATGGCGTTGTCGTTCTCGCCGGCGTCGATCCAGCCGCCGTCCTTGCGCAGCGGATCGATCTTGGCCTTGAAGGCCTTTTCGTCGCTGTCGTGCAGAGACTTGGCGGTCGGGAACTTCTTGGCGCCGTTCTCGATGGCCAGTTCGACCCAGGCGTCGCGGGTGCCCGAGGTGGGCGGCGGGCCGTAGACCAGGATGCGGTTGGCGGGCAGGCCGGCGCCGACGTCCTTCCAGGTCTTGTACGGGTTGGCCACGAACTGGCCGCCGCGCAGGGCGTTCTGGGCCAGGCCCAGATAGAGGTGCTCGAGCTTGAAGTTGTAGTCCGGCGACTTCTTGTCCATCGCGATGACGATGCCGTCGAAGCCGATCTTGATCTCGATGATGTCCTTCACGCCCTTGGCGCGGCAGGCCTCGAACTCGGACTTCTTCATCGGACGCGAGGCGTTGGCGATGTCGGGGAAGCCCTCGCCCATGCCGCCGCAGAACATCTTGATGCCGCCGCCGGTGCCGAGGCTTTCGACCTTGGGCGACTTCTTGCCGGTCTTCTTGGCGAAGTTCTCGGCGACGCGGGTGCTGAACGGGAAGACGGTCGAGGAGCCGGCGGCCCAGACATAGTCACGGGCGGCGTGGGCGTTGGGGGCCAGGGCCAGCAGGCCGAGCGCGGCGGCGGCTCCGAGGAAGGCTTTCATGGACGACATCCTGATGGTCGGCTTGGGGCCATGGGAATCTTGGACGCGTCGGCCGACCTCGGGGGAGGGCCGTCCGACCTCGTCGCCCGCAGACTAGCGGCGGCGAGGTCGGCTATTTGTCACAGTTCGGCGACAGATTTGCGACACCGGCCAGGGAAACGTCCGACCACGGATCAGGATGCGCCTCAGGCCGCACTGGCGGGCGGCTGGCGCTCCAGGACCTCGAGGACCTTTTCCTTCGGGCGGGCCAGCACCGCGCCCTTGGGCATGACGACGATCGGACGCTCGACCAGGATCGGGT
>JASGDR010000150.1:0-7590 GCA_047607095.1 Caulobacter sp. | reverse complement strand
GTCGACCACGCGCTGATCGATGCCAACGACATTGCCGATCTCAAGGCCAGTATCCTGGCCACGGGCCTGTCGGTGCCTGAGCTTGTCTCGACCGCCTGGGCCTCGGCCTCGACCTTCCGCGGCTCGGACAAGCGGGGCGGGGCCAACGGCGCCCGCGTGCGGCTGCTGCCGCAGAACGGCTGGGCCGTGAACGACCCGCCGCAGCTGGCGGCGGTGCTGGCCAGGCTGGAGGAGATCCGCGCGGGTTTCGGCAAGCCGGTCTCGCTGGCCGACCTGATCGTGCTGGCGGGCGACGCCGGGGTCGAGAAGGCGGCGGCCGACGCGGGTCATCCGGTGACGATCCCGTTCCTCCCGGGGCGCACCGACGCCTCGCAGGACCAGACCGACGTCGCCTCGTTCGCGGTGCTGGAGCCCCGGGCCGACGGCTTCCGCAACTATCTCGACACCGACTCGCCCCTGAGCGCCGAGGAACTGCTGGTCGACCGGGCCCAGCTGCTGACCCTGACCGCGCCGGAGATGACGGTGCTGGTCGGCGGGCTGCGGGTGCTGGGGGCCAACGCCGGCGGTTCGCCGGACGGGGTGTTCACCACCCGCCCAGGCGTGCTGAGCAACGACTTCTTCGTCAACCTGCTCGACATGGGCACGGCCTGGGTTCCGACCTCCGAGACCGAGGCCCGGTTCGAGGGCCGCGACCGCGGGACCGGCGCGACGAAGTGGACGGCCACTCGCGCCGATCTCGTCTTCGGCTCCAACTCGCAGCTGCGGGCCCTGGCCGAGGTCTTCGGCCAGTCCGACGGCCAGGGGGCGTTCGTCGACGCCTTCGTCGCGGCCTGGAGCAAGGTGATGAACGCCGACCGCTTCGACGTCGCCTGACGTCTGGCGGCCGCCCGGACGCGGTTTCGGTCGCGTCCGGATTTCGGGCCCGAGGGCAGGTCGCGGCGCCGATCAAGATCGCGACCGTCCTCGACGCCTTGGGAGGACGCATCGATGCCCCATGCCGTGGACGCCGTCCTGCAGGACGCGCTGCGCCGGGCCGGCCTGCCGTGTCGCGGTCCGGCTCCCCGCCTCCTGGCGCTGCTGCGCGCCTCGGAGGAAACCCACCTGACCCTGCTCGAGGTCGCCGACCTGGCCGCCGAGGCGGGCCTTTCGATCACGCCGGGCGAACTGACCCGACAGCTGGAGGCCTTCGCCGATCACGGCCTGGTCTCGCGCCTGCCGACCACCGGCCAGGAGCCGGTGTTCGACACCCAGCCTGAAGCGCATTTCCATCTCGTCTACGAGGAGACGGCCAGGATCGTCGACCTGCACGTCTCGGCCGAGACCTTGCTGGCCATGGTCCGAGACGCCCTGGCCAGCCGGCCGGACGGGGTGGAGGTGATGGTGGTGTTCCGCAAGCCGCCGGAGGCTTGAGACGTCGTCGCCGTCAGCGCGCCTCGGCCGGGGCCAGCGCGACGTCGACCATGATCTCGCCGGAGATGTCCTCCAGCGCCGCCTGGACCGCAGTCACCGATAGGCCGGCGGGCAGGCGCAGGCGGGCGTCCATGTGGAACAGCGGGGCGCCCGAATGGGGCTCGACGCTCAGGCGCGTGCCGAAGGCCTCGATATTGGCCGACAGACCGCTGAGCACGCCCGTCACCTGGTGGACGATGCCCGGGCGGTCCTGGCCGACCAGGGCCAGCTGGATCGCCTCGCCTGCGCTTTCCGCGACCTCGACGGCGGGCGCGATGCGCACCTCCAGCCCCTGGGCGTCGACCGCCGCGACGGCGGCGCGCAGGGCGTCGATCCCGCCCTCGTCCAGCTCGACCAGCACCGAGCCGACATAGAGCCCGCCCAGACGGCTGAGATGGCTCTCCAGCCAGTTGCCGCCCGCCGACAGCACCGCCCGGGCCAGCGCCTGGGTGAGGCCGGGCCGGTCGCTGCCGACGACGCTCAAGATCAGCCTGGCCATGGATGTCCTTCGAGGAAGCGGACGGGCGCCGCCCGAACTGAGGCGGCGAGCCAGCCACGACCCGCCGCCGCCGTCAATGCAGGCCGGTTCTTCCTGCGATCCTCGAAGTTGGCCCGGTTATATTCATTCAAGAAGCTGTCATGCTCGACGCGCCTTCCCTAGCGTCTACGATTTGACCGGCTCTGGCGATCCCAGAACGCTACGAAGGTTTTCGGCGAGAATTTTCTTGGGGCATTGCGCGAGCACGGCCTCCTTGATGCCGTGTTCGCGTTCGTTCTTTCGCAGTTCAGCATGGATTCTTAGTTTTTCCACCTCGTTGTCCGAGCGTCTGGATAAATACGAGAAGAGAGGTCTGGAGATTGCGGCGAGGCCGCCGGTTACGATGATCCCGATTTTGAGTGGAGTGACCCAATCGATCACGGAAGGGCTCAGCTCCATCACGGCAACTCTCCCGTGGGAGAGTCGTTTCGCCCGCGTAAGGCGCCTGGGCGCAGAGTGGGCTTAAAAGTTCGCGCATTTAGAAAACTAACCAAAGTCATGGCTTAGCCTCTCTTGAGAGGGCTTGTGCTTTGGTCGGAAGGCCGGCGGGAGTGCGAGGCATCCGACCGACGCAGCAAGCCGCTACATCGTTCCAAATGCCGTCGCCCCTGGCGTAAGGAGGAAACGGATTCTACAAGTCTCTCAGAGACAATCCACGTACGCTTGTCGCGTAAAGTGGTTCAGCTAAGCCTATCACGCCTTACTTGTATCTCTGAATATATCCAAGGCGGCGGAGCTATTCAAGCTTCAGCTTCACCCCCGCAGCATGCGGTCGACTCGCGCGGCCAGATCGGCGACGGCGAAGGGTTTGGTCAGCACCTCCATGCCGGGCTGGATATGGCCGTGGTTGAGGACCGCGTTCTCGGCGTAGCCGGTGATGAACATCACCTTCAGCGCGGGCCGCAGCGCGCGGGCTGCGTCGGCCACCTGGCGGCCGTTCAGCCCGCCCGGCAGGCCGACGTCGGTGATCAGCAGGTCGATGCGGGCGTCGGTCTGCAGCAGGCGCAGGCCGGCCGGACCGTCGGCGGCCTCGATGCAGGCGTAGCCCAGCTCCTGCAGCGCATCGACGATCAGCATGCGGATGGTCGGCTCGTCGTCGACCACCAGCACGGTCTCGCCGGCCGCGGCCGGGGCGGGCAGGGTGGTCGCGACGTCGGCCTGGTCGTTCTCTTCCTTGCCGAAGTGGCGCGGCAGGTAGATGCAGACCATCGTGCCCTGGCCCAGCTCCGAATAGATCCGCACGTGGCCGTGCGACTGGCGCGCGAAGCCGTAGACCATGGAGAGGCCGAGACCCGTTCCCTCGCCGATCGGCTTGGTGGTGAAGAAGGGGTCGAACACCCGCTCCTGGATCGCCTTGTCCATGCCGACGCCCGTGTCGCTGACGCAGACGCAGACATATTGGCCCGGATCCATGCCGCGTTCGTCGGCCGCCCGGCGGTCGAGCCACTTGTTGCCGGTCTCGATGGTGATCCGGCCGCCGTCGGGCATGGCGTCGCGGGCGTTGATGCACAGGTTGAGGAGGGCGTTCTCGAGCTGGTTGGCGTCGACCAGGGTGGGCCACAGGCCGCCGGCGGCGACGGTCTCGACCTTGATCGACGGCCCGACCGTGCGGCGCACCAGCTCGACGAACTCGGCCATCAGCCGGTTGATGACGATCGGCTTGGGCGACAGGGTTTGGCGCCTGGAGAAGGCCAGCAGGCGGTGGGTGAGGGCGGCGGCCCGCCGCGCCGCGCCCTGGCCGGCGGCGAGATAGCGATCGACCTCGGCGATGCGGCCCTGCGACAGGCGCGTGCCGATCATCTCGAACGAGCCGGAAATGCCTGACAACAGGTTGTTGAAGTCATGCGCCAGCCCGCCGGTCAGCTGGCCGACGGCCTCCATCTTCTGGGCCTGGCGCAAGGCGTCCTCGGCTTCGCGCAGGCGGTCCTGCTCGGCCAGGCGCTCGGTGACGTCGTAGACGAACTGATAGGCGCCGGCCTGGACGCCGTTCTCGTCGCGCAGCACGCCGAAACGCATCTCGTAGAAGCGGCGATAGCGGCCGGCGTCGCCGAACGCCTCGATCTGGACGAACTCCTCGCCGGCCAGGGCGCGAGACCAGACCGCGCGCACCTGTTCGCGGTTGTCGGGCTGGTCGTCCAGCAGGTCGAGCATGCTGTCGCCCACGCGGGGCGATACGCCGAACACCCGCTCGAACTCGCGGGCCGCGGCGCTGTTGATGGCCAGCCAGCGGAAGTTCCGGTCGGCCACCTGGATGAAGGCGTTGGCGCCCTCCATCGCGTCGGCCAGCACCCGGCGCTCGGCCAGGGCTGAGGCCACCCGCTGTTCCAGCGTCTCGTTCAGCCGGCGCAGGGCCAGTTCGGCCCGGCGGCGCTCGGTCACGTCCTGGAACAGCACCGCCACCTGCTTGCGCTCCGGGGGCTCGATGCGGAACGACGACAGCGACAGGTAGCGGCCGGTGGCCACCAGTTCCTGCTCGAACCGGATCGGTTCGCCCGTGCGCAGCACGTGGCCGTAGCGCGCCACCCAGGCGTCGGCTTCGTCGGGCACCATCTCGCGCAGCTTCTGGCCGACGACGTTCGGGATGCCGGCGTGGCGGGCGTAGGCGGCGTTGGCGTCGACGTGGATATAGTCGCTGAGCGGGCCGTTCGGGCCGTCGAAGAACTCGATGATGCAGAACCCCTCGTCCATCGAGTCGAAGAGGGTGCGGTAGAGCTGTTCGCTCTGCGCCTGGTGCTGCATCGAAAGGCGCAGGTCGAGCTGGCTCATCACCTGGCGGGCCAGCACCTGCAGGGTGCGCTGCTGCAGCGGGGTGAGGTGCTTGGGCTGGGTGTCGAGCACGCACAGCGTGCCGATCGGCAGGCCGTCGGGCGTCTTCAGCAGCGCGCCGGCGTAGAAGCGCACGTGCGGCTCGCCGACGACCAGCGGATTATGCTCGAAGCGGTGGTCGCGCGTGGCGTCGGGCACCAGCAGGAAGTCGTCTTCCAGGATCGCCTTGACGCAGAACGAGCGGTCCAGCGGCGTGCCGTCGATCCCCAGGCCCGTCTCGGCCTTGAAGAACTGCCGATGCTCGTCGACTAGGCTGACCAGGGCGATCGGGACGCCGCAGATCTCGGCGGCTAGGGCGACGATCTCGTCGAAGGCCGGCTCGCGCGGGGTGTCGAGGATGTCGTAACGACGGAGCGCCGCGAGGCGAAGCGCCTCGCGTTCCGACGGATCGGCGGCGTTCATGCTGGTTGCGGCCCCCCGATCCCGGCAGCGTCGACTCGCCGACGAACGAGGGCCGGCGGTCCCTTAGACGCTTGGCGCGCCCAACGGTTCCACGCAAGTACGGTAAAGCTTTCCGAGGCGGATCAGCCCCAGCCTTCCGAAACGCCGGCCCGGCGGGCCATGGGGGTGATGCTCGACGGCTTCTGCGACGGCTGCGGCTGGTCGGCCGGCTTGCCGTAGAGCCAGCCCTGGGCGAAGTCGACGCCGGCCTTGCGGACCACGTCCTCGACCTCGGCGGTCTCGACCATTTCGGCCACGGTGCGCACGTCGAGGTCGCGGCACAGTTCGACCAGGCGGCGGACCATGGCTCCGTCGCGGCTATTGCCGGCCAGTTCGCGCACGTAGCGGCCGTCGATCTTGACGATGTCTAGGTTCAGTTCCTGCAGGTAGGCGAACGAGGCCGCGCCGGCCCCGAAGTCGTCCAGGCAGACCAGCGAGCCCAGGCCGCGCAGGGCCTGGATGTGGCGGTTGGCGCGCGGCAGGTCGTCGATGGCGCTGGTCTCGGTGACCTCGAAGATCAGCCGGCCCTTGGCGACGGGCGTCTGAGCCAGCAGGCGGCCGATGTGGTCGACGAAGGTCTCGCTGACGATGGTGCGGCCCGAGACGTTGACGGCCAGGCGTAGGTTCCCGCCGCGATCGGAGGCGAGCCGTCGCACCGCTTGGTCGGCGATGGCGTGGTCCAGCTCCTCGATGATGTCGAACTCTTCGGCCATGCGGATCAGGGCGAAGGGGCTGGCGCCGTCCTCGAAGCGGACCAGCGCCTCGTGGTGGTGGGCCTGACCCGACGCTAGGTCGACGACGGGCTGATAGGCCAGGGTGAAGCGGCGCTGGCTGACGGCGGCGCCCAGGGCGCCGGCGCGGGCCAGGGTGCGCTTGACGGACCGGTTCATCGCCTCCGACAGGGTCATCGGCGGCGTGTCCTTCAGCCCCTCGCGCAGGAAGTCGTCGAGGGCGTAGCGCAGGGCCCGCAGGCCGCGCGACGAGGTCCCGCCGTCCAGCGGCACCACGTGGGCGCTGGCGTCGAGGGCGGCGATCTTGGTCAGGCGGGCGGCCAGGGCTTCGGGACGGTCGTCCTTGGCGCGCAGCAGGGCGAAGCGTTCGGGCGAGACCTGGGTGGCCATGGCGCCCGCGTGGCTTTCGGCCCGCACGGCGCCGGCGATCTTCATGTCGAGGGCCAGGGCGTCGGGCGGGGTCAGGCCCTCGCGCATGGCCGCCAGGCCGGCGAACTCGACCATGGCCAGCTCCAGCTCGAGCCCGGTGACCCGCGCCGCTTCGAAAAGACCCTTGGCGATCTCCTCGAAGTTCTCGCGCGGGCGCAGGCCGGTGGAGTCCAGACCTCCGGCGGGGGCGCGGGCGGCGGTGATCGCCACGGAGGTGCGACCGAAATTGTCGGGGAGGGCCCGCAGAGTGACTCCAACGAAGCGCTCCGGCTCGCCGGCGACGCGGACGGTGACCGGACCCCGGCGCTGGCCCTCGTCGAGAGCATAGAGCGCGGCGTCCATCAACGGGCGGTCGGCGGCGGTGAACAGGTCTCGCCAGACGCGGCCGATCAAGGAGGTTTCGGGTTTGCCCATGATCTTTTGCGCCGCCCCCAGGGCGAGGCTGACGCGGTCGCCCTCGAGTTCCAGCAATAGGTCGGCGCTGGCGAAGGCCAGGCCCAGCAGACGGCGCGGATCGATCGACAAGGTGGAGCTCCCCAGAGGAGGGGCACCTTGCGCGCCTTAGCTTAAGGAGCCGTGCACGGCGCCGGGCGCGGGCGAAAGGTGCGACGGCCCGTCGCAGATCGGTTCGTTGCAGATCGGGTCGGCGGGCGCGCCGGAACGAAAAAGAACATCTTGCGAACATAGAACAAAATGTGTACGCATTAATCATTCCACAGGCGGTGAGCGGAGCGGCGCTCGAACTTCCGGCCGGACGGTCGGAATCATGGAATAAGGCGGATCAACCAATGACCAATCAGGCGGCTTTGAGACTCGTGGGCAAGGAAGAAGGCGACAAGGCGCGGGCGCTAGAAGCGGCCCTGGCGCAGATCGATCGGGCCTTCGGCAAGGGCTCGGTGATGAAGCTCGGCGAAAAGGGCAAGGTCGAGATCGAAGCGGTCTCCACCGGCTCGCTGGGCCTCGACATCGCGCTCGGCATCGGCGGCCTGCCCAAGGGCCGCATCATCGAGATTTACGGCCCGGAAAGCTCGGGCAAGACCACGCTGACGCTGCATGCGATCGCCGAAGCCCAGAAGGCCGGCGGCACCGCCGCCTTCGTCGACGCCGAACATGCGCTCGATCCGGGCTATGCCAAGAAATTGGGCGTCGATATCGACGAGCTGATCGTCTCGCAGC
>JASGDR010000149.1:0-5692 GCA_047607095.1 Caulobacter sp. | reverse complement strand
GCGGCTCGACCGCCAGGGTCAGCCGCGCCTCGTCCCGCTGTTCGCCCGCGCCTTCCCCGGCGTGCCGGTGACGGCTCATGCCGGCAGCAGCCTGGCCGGACGGACCACCCGCAGCGCGCCCGACGCCGCGGGCCACGAGGCCTGGGCCCCCATGGGCGCCCTGCTGCCGCTGCTGCGGCCGACGGCCGACCGCTTTTCGCCGCGCGCCTTCCTGTCGCCCGATCCCGACCAACTGGCCTACTGGCGCGACTGGCTCTCGAGCCTGGGACCCGGCCGCAAGGTGGGGGTCATGTGGCGGAGCCGGCTGATGGGCGGCCTGCGCAACCGCCGCTTCGCGCCGTTCGAGGCCTGGGCGCCGGTGCTTCGCACCCCCGGCGCGGCGTTCGTGAACCTGCAGTACGGCGACCCCGAGCCGGAACTGGCCCAGGCCGCCGCACGGGGGCTGAAGATCCACCGCCCGCCGGGCCTGGACCTGATGCAGGACCTGGAGAGCGTCACCGCCCTGGCCTGCGCGCTCGACATGGTCATCAGTCCGATGACCGCCAGCAGCAACCTGGCCGCCGCCTGCGGCGTGGAGACCTGGATCCTCGCCTCGAACCCGCCGTGGCCGATGCTGGGGACCGACGGCAATCCCTGGTATCCGAACGTGCGGGCCTTCGCGCCGAAGGGACAGGACCTGTGGGGGCCGCGGCTGGAGGCGGTGGCGCGGGCGCTGGCCGAGCGGCTGGAGCAGGCGTCGGCGGCCTAGGGCGGATCGACATTCGCGAACGAGCGCATTCTCCACCGTTCGTTCCGGCGCCGACGATCGCCTTCCTGGGCCTTGCGCCCAGGATCCGTCGTGCAACCTGCTCAGGTCTTCGTGTAGGCGGCCATGAGCAGACGACGCGCCCCTGCCCGACGTGAAACGCCAAGCCTTCCCGGCCCAGGCCCTAGATGGGCGCCGAATGTCGATCCGGCTTAAGCCCCCCGGCTCGTCAGGCGGCGCACGTGATCGACGAGGATCGCGTTGACGCCGGCCTGGGCCGCCTCGTCGAACTCGCTCCAGCCCATGACGTCCAGCGTGCGCTGGCGGCGCGCGGTGACGACGGAGACCTGGCTCATCAGCAGCATGGCGCGCAGCCGCGCCTCCTCGCTCTCGGGAGGCAGGCCCAGCGCCCGGGCGACCAGCAGCAGCGCCGCGCGCATGATCGGCTCGGCGACACCGGCCTCGACGACCGCCCGGGCGGGACCGGCGGTCTCGGCGTCGGCCCGCGCCATGAACAGCTTCCACTCGGCCATGTTGACCCGGCCCATGCCGGCGCTGGCGAGGGTGGTCATCAGTTCGCACAGCACCTCGACGGCCGCGTCGGGATCCGCGGCCCCGGCGGCGCGGTCCAGGACCGGGGCCAGACGGCCCATGATCTGGGCGACCAGGTATTCGCCGCAGGCCCGGTGAAGGCCTTCCTTGCTGTCGAAATGGTACTGCAGGACGGGCGGCGTCACGCCCGCCTCGGCCGCGATGCGGCGGGTCGAGGCCTTCTCGAAACCCTCGTCGGCGAACACGCGCAGCGCCGCCATGATCATCTTTTCGCGCGTCTCGTCGGCCTTGGCGTAGCCGCCGGCCGGACGGCGCCGTCGCGGCGCGGGCGCTTGGGGATCGGTCATGGGTCCTCTTCTATCGCCGATATCTTCCAATTGACAAACTTCTTCCACTCGGCAGATATCTCGCCGCGCCGGCCCCTCCTTCGCCGGCTTCGGGGATTGAGTCGATGTCGGTCGAAGATCAAGCATCACAGAACGCGGCCCAAGGCGCGGCCCAGGACGCGGCGAAGACGAAGCGCATCAAGCGGGGCCTGCTGGGCGTCGTCTCGGTCGCCGCCGTGGCGGGCGCGGTGTTCGGCGTCCAGTGGTGGGTGCACGGCCGCTTCGTGGAGGAGACCAACGACGCCTATCTGCGCGCCGACCAGGTGACCGTGTCGCCCAAGGTCTCCGGCTACGTGAAGGCGGTCTATGTCGGCGACAACCAGGCGGTCGTCCCCGGCCAGCCGCTGCTGAAGATCGATCCGGTCAACTACGAAGCCAGCCTGGCCGCCCAGGCGGCGGCGATCGAGGCGCGGCAGGCCGATCTCGAGGCCGCCCAGCGCCAGGTCGATCAGCAGCAGGCCTCGGTCGCCCAGGCCGACGCCCAGCTGAAGGGCGCGCAGGACGCCGCCGCCTTCACCGCCCGCGAGGCCGAACGCTACCGGATGCTGTCGGACCAGGGCGCCGAGACCGCCCAGCGCTACGCCCAGGCGCTCAACGAACACGACCAGGCGCGCGCCAAGCTGCGCGCCGCCCAGGCCTCTCAGGACCAGGCCCGCCGCCAGACCGCGACGCTGTCGGCCCAGGTCGACCAGGCCCGCGCCCAGCTGAAGAGCGCGCAGGCCCAGGCTCGCTCGGCCCAGATCAACGTCGACGACACCGTGCTGCGCGCCGCCGTCGCCGGCCGGGTCGGCGACCGCTCCGTGCGGCTGGGCCAGTTCGTGCAGCCGGGCGGCCGGCTGATGTCGATCGTGCCGGTCAGCCAGATCTATCTGGTCGCCAACTTCAAGGAGACCCAGATCGGCCGCATGCGGGCGGGCCAGCACGCGACGGTCAAGATCGACGCCTTCGGCGACCGCAAGATCGACGCGGTGATCGACAGCTTCGCCCCCGGCACCGGCGCCCAGTTCGCCCTGCTACCGGCCGAGAACGCCACCGGCAACTTCACCAAGATCGTCCAGCGGGTGCCGGTGCGCTTCCGCGTGACGGCGCCGTCGGACCTGCGCGAGCGCCTGCTGCCGGGCCTGTCGGCCACCGTCGCCGTCGACACCAGCAAGGCGCCGGGCCGGTGAGCGCCGCGCCCGCCGCAAACGGCGCGGCCTCCCCAGCAGCCTCGCGCGCGCCGGACGCCAGCCTGACCGACTGGATCGCGGTGATCGCCGGCGCCCTGGGCGCGCTGATCGCCTCGCTCGACATCTCGATCGTCAACTCCGCCCTGCCCCAGATCCAGGGCGAGATCGGCGCCAGCGGCACCGAGGGCACCTGGATCGGCACCGGCTATCTGGTCAGCGAGGTCGTGATGATCCCGCTGTCGGCGTGGCTGAGCCGCGTCTTCGGCCTGCGCACCCTGCTGCTGCTGTGCGGCGGCCTGTTCACCGTCTTCTCGATGATCTGCGGCGGCGCCCACGACCTGCCGACCCTGATCATCGGCCGGGTGGGCCAGGGCTTCTTCGGCGGGGCGCTGATCCCGACGGCCCAGACCATCGTGCGCACCCGCCTGCCCCAGCACCAGATGCCGATCGGCATGACCATCTTCGGCCTGATCGTGCTGCTGGGCCCGCTTCTGGGTCCGCTGATCGGCGGCTGGATGACCGACAGCATGAGCTGGCGCTGGTGCTTCTTCATCAACCTGCCGGTGGCCGCCGCTCTCTTCACCCTGCTGCTGTTCGGCCTGCCCCATCAGAAGAGCCGGCTGGACCAGCTGGTGAACGCCGACTGGCTGGGGATCATCGGCATGACGCTAGGCCTCTCGTGCCTGACGGTGGTGCTGGAGGAAGGCCAGCGCGACCACTGGTTCGAGTCGTCCAGCATCGTCTTCCTGACCCTGGCCTCGGTCGTCGGCTTCATCATGCTGGGTTTCGCCCAGATGACGGCCAAGCAGCCGTTCATCAAGCTGCGGCTGATGCTCAACAAGTCCTACGCCAGCGTGATCCTGCTGGTCGTGGTCACGGGCATGGTGCTGTACGGCATCCTCTACGTGCTGCCGCAGTTCCTGGCCCAGATCGCCGGCTACAACGCCAGCCAGTCGGGGCGTATCCTGGCGGTCTCGGGCGTGCCGGCGATCCTGATGATGCCGCTGCTGCCGCTGATCCTGGGCAAGGCGCCGCTGAGGCCCATGGTGCTGCTGGGGCTGTTCTGCTTCGCGGCCAGTTGCTTCGTCGACATCAGCCTGACGGCCGACACCTCCGGCGACCAGTTCGTGCTGTCGCAGCTGCTGCGGGGGCTGGGGCAGATCCTGGCGATGATGCCGCTGAACCAGGCCTCGGTGGGATCGGTCTCGCGCGAGGACACGGCCGACGCGGCGGGCCTGTTCAACATGGCGCGCAATCTCGGCGGCTCGCTGGGGCTGGCCTTGCTGGGCGTGTTCATCGACCGGCGGGCGGCGACCCACTTCGGCGTCATCAGCCAGAGCGTCACCCAGAACTCCGACCTGGCCCAGGCGCGCATCGCGGCTCAGGCGGCGCAGTTCGCCCAAGGCGGCGACCTGGCGACAGGCCAGACCCAGGCCCTGCTGTCGCTGTCGCGCACCATCCAGCAGCAGGCGATGATCATGACCTATTCCGAGTGCTTCCTCGTGCTGGGCGTGGCGCTGCTGGCCCTTTCCCCTCTCGTCTTCATCCTCCGCCCGCCGCCCAAGGACGGCGCGGCCAGCTCGTAGATGGCCCATTGACCCGCGCTCCCCTCTCCTTCCTGGCCCTGCTGGCCGCGGCGCCGGTCCTGGCCGGCTGCGTCCTCGGCCCCGACTATGAGAAGCCGGCCGCCCCGCAGGCGGCGCAAAACCCCGCCTTCCACCGCGCCGACGACCTGCCGGCCGAGGCTCCGGCGGGACAGTGGTGGCGGGCGCTCGGCGATCCGCGGCTCGACGCGCTGATCGAGGCGGCCCTGGCCTCCAGTCCCGATCTCGAGATCGCCCGGGCCCGCGTGGTCCAGGCGCGAGCGGGCCTGACCAAGTCACGGGCCGACAAGGCGCCCACCACCGGCGCCCGCGCCGGCTACGTGCGGGTCGACGGCCTGGGCGAACTGCTGGGCGAAGGCGGCGGCGCGCTGGAGCTCTACACCGCCAGCTTCGACGCCAGCTGGGAGCTCGACCTCTTCGGCGGCAAGGCCCGCGCGGTCGAGGCGGCGGGCGCCAAGGCCCAGGCACAGCAGGCGGCGATGGACGGCGTCCTGGTCAGCCTGGAGGCCGAGGTCGCCCAGGCCTATGTCCAGCTGCGCCGGCTGCAGCAGCGCCAGATCCTGTCGCGCCGGGCCGCGCAGATCCAGGCCCAGCAGGTGGAGCTGGCCAAGCGGCGCCTGGCGGGCGGCACGGCCTCGCAGCTCGACGTCGAGCGGCTGGACAACCAGTTGCAGTCGACCCGCGCCGACCTCGCGCCGCTGGCCGCCCAGATCGACGAGCAGATGGACCGGCTGGCGGTGCTGACCGGCCGCGAACCGGGCGCGCTGGACCAGACCCTGGCCGCGCCCGCGCCGATCCCCGCCCCGCCGGCGAGCGTCAGCGTGGGCGATCCGGCCGGGCTGCTGCGCCGACGCCCCGACGTGCGTCAGGCCGAACGGGCCCTGGCCCAGTCCAACGCCGTGATCGGCCAGCGCACCGCCGACCTGTTCCCGAAGGTCTCGCTGATGGGCCTGCTGGGCTATTCGGCGACCGACGCGACCGAGCTGTTCGAGGCGACGCCGGCGCAGCTGCTGATGCCGTCGCTGCAATGGTCGCCGTTCGACTTCGGACGCAACAAGGCCAGGATCGGCGAGGCCGAGGGAGCCCGCGACGAGGCGCTGGCCCAGTACCGCAAGACGGTGCTGGCCGCCCTGCAGGACGCCGAGACCTCGCTGTCGCGCTACGGCCGCCAGCGCGAGAACCTAGCCGGCCTGCGCGCCGTGCAGGCCTCGGCCGACCGCGCCGCCGCGCTGCAGG
>JASGDR010000148.1:0-9346 GCA_047607095.1 Caulobacter sp. | reverse complement strand
CTCAGAACCTGGATCGACGGGCGGGAATAGAAGAAGGGCGGCGATCCCCCCAACGGCGCCCTTCCCAGCCGCCCACCCCCGAGGGCGGCGCTCCAAGGTCAGAACCTCAGAACTTGTAGCGGACGCCCAGCAGGACCTCGCGGCCGGTGTGATGGTAGACCACCGGCATGTTCTGCTCGCCGCTGAACTGGTCCTGATACTCGTCGGTCAGGTTCACCCCTTCCAGGGTGATCTTGAACTGGTCGTTCAGGGTGTACTGCAGCGAGGCGTCGACGTTGAAGGTCTCGTTGGTGCCGTCATAGAGCACCGGCGCGGCCGTGGTGTTCTCCTGGCCCAGCACGCGGGTCAGGTACTTGTCGCGGTACGAGGCCGAGACGCGGGCGCTGAACTTGGCGTCCTCGTAGTAGAGGGTGGCGTTGTAGCCGTTGCGCGACAGGCCGGTCAGGTCGCCGGTGGCGACCACCGCGCCGGACGAGTTGACGTACTTCACGTCCGACTTGACGTAGGTGTAGTTCAGCAGGACGCCGGTGTTGGCCAGCGGGCCCGGCAGGAACTTGAACGGCTGCTGGTAATTGATCTCGAAGCCCTTGACCTTGCCGCCGTCGGTGTTGACCGGGGTCGAGAAGTTCCATTGCGCCGAGGGGCTGCAGCCGGTCGTCGTGCCGCAGGCGGCGATGGCCACGCTGTCGGGAATGCCGAACGGGTTGCCGGTGAAGGTGGTCGAGGTCGTGACCGTCTGCACCAGGCTGCCGATGTCCTTCTGGAACAGGGCCAGAGACAGCAGGGCCTGGCTCTGGAAGTACCATTCGAAGGCGATGTCGTAGGTGTTGGCGCGGAACGGATCCAGGTTCGGATTGCCGGCGGTGACGCTGCGGGCGGTGCCCGAGACGCTGACCGTCGAACCCGGGGTCAGGCTGCCGAGGTCGGGACGCGACATCACCTTGGCCGCGCCGAAGCGGATCAGGAAGTTCTCGGTCGGCTCGACCACGAGGTTCAGGGCCGGCAGGGTGTCGTCGTACTCGCGACCGGCCGAGATCCCGACCGGCGCGCCGCCGACATAGGTGAAGCCGCGCGCGTACTGCTTGGTCTTCACGTAGCGGACGCCGAGGTTGCCGCGCACGCCGACGCCGCCGATCTCGGTGCGCAGGTCGCCCTGCAGGTAGGCGCCGCGATCCTCTTCAGCGACGCCGCGGTTGTTGCCCAGCGACGGCTCCGCGCCGAGCTTGAAGGCGCCGCCGTAGGCGGTCTGGTCGTAGAGGCTCAGCGCACTGGCCGCCTTGGCCAGGTCCGGGATGATGGTCTGGACGCCGTTGAAGGTGGCCAGGCGGCTGAAGCTGGCCAGCGACATCGCCGCGATCGCCGCCGGGATCACCGTTTCCTGGTTGGTCGTGGTGCCGATCGTGCGGCGCATCTCGGTGGTTTCGAACTCGTACTGCTTGAAGTTCAGGCCGCCGCTGAAGGTCAGGGCGTCGTTGAGCTTGTACTCGGCCCAGGCCTGGGCCGTGTCGTAGGTGTTGACCGCCGACTGCGGGCGCAGGCGGATCTGGGTCAGCTTCCACTTGGTCGGATCGGTCAGGGCCGCGTTGCCGTAGCTGAACTTCGGATTGCGGCTGTCGGTGTAGTCGTAGCTGTAGCCGTCGACGTTGAAGTAGTCGAAGCGCAGCGTCGTCTGGATCGGGTTCTGGTGATCCGACTTGGAGTGGCCGACGAAGCCGTGGATCGTCAGGTTGTCGTTGATCTCGTGATCGCCGGTCAGCGAGAACTGGGTGAACTTGGTGTCGAGCTTGTCGAAGCGGTTCTCGACGGCCAGGTCGACGTCGTCGAACGTGCCCTTGACCATCACGCCGTTCTCGATGGTGCGCGAGACGACGTTGGTGTCGGCGATGCCGCAGCTGGTGGCGACGTTGGCGGCCGTACAGGCGCCGCCCGTGCTGAAGGACGGGGCCTCCAGATAGGTCTCCTGGCGGGTGCCCTTGAAGTCGGCGTAGAGGGCGTCGAACGACAGGGTGGTGCCTTCGAACGGCCGGAACTGCAGGGCCAGGGTCGCGCCCAGGCGCTCCTGGTCGCTCTCGAAGCGGTCGAGGCGCGGGAAGCGCGGGTGGAAGGCGGCGTTGTCGGCCACGGCCTGGGCCGAGGGATTGACCGTCGTCGGCAGGCCCGCGCCGTTGTTCACCGCGTCGAAGCCCGGCGAGAAGGCGTTGCCCGTGGCCCAGCGCACGGTGCTGTTGCCCTCTTCGAGGATCTTGCGCTTGGTGTAGGCCACCGAGAACAGGGCCCCGAACATCCCGTCCTTCCAGGTGTTCGACACCATGAAGGCGCCGCGCGGCGTGGCCTTCTCGGAAAGGTCGTTGTAGCTGCCCTGCAGCGAGGCCGACATGGCGAAGCCGTTGTAGTCGAACGGCCGGGCGGTGCGCAGGTCGACCGTGGCGCCCAGCGAGCCTTCCTCCACCGAGGCTTCGCCCGTCTTGCGCACGGTGATCGCGTTGAAGAGATCCGAGGCGAAGATGTTGAAGTCGAACGAGCGGCCGCGGTTGGTGCCGCCCGAGGCGTCGGCGCCGCCGGCGGTCGTCAGGGCTTCCATGCCGTTGATGCGCACGCGGGTGAAGGTGGGGCCAAGGCCCCGCACCGAGATCTGACGGCCTTCGCCGCCGTCGCGCGCCAGGGCCACGCCCGGAATGCGCTGGATGGATTCGGAGAGGTTGAGGTCGGGGAACTTGCCGATGTCCTCGGCCAGGATCGAGTCGGTCGCCGCGGCTTCCTCGCGCTTGACGTTGAGGGCCTTGGCCAGGCTGTTGCGGAAGCCCGTGACCACCACCGCCTCGACTTCGGAATTTTCGGTCGTCGCGCCGGCGTCCTGCGCCGAGGCCGAGCCCGCGGCCGCCAGGGCCAGCGCCACCGCGCCGGCCGACACGCCGATCTTCAGAGCGCGCAGGCGCGCGTCATGTCCGTAAGACATCAGTCCTCCTCCCGTACGTTTCGTTGCAGCGCGGCCTCGCGGACCCCGCCGTGGCGTCGAAACAGCCGCGCGTCCTTCCCACGCGGCCGCTCTCGGCCGTCATTATGGAAACCGGTGTCATTCGCAGTTGTAATGCCCTGACACCGGTAGCAACTAAGGCGTAACAAACACCGGGAGGCGTATCAAGCGGTGGGACCGGTAACAGTTGCATAAGCCGGCGCGAACGTGGCGCCGGCGCTACGCTACGGTCTTCGGACGGTGCGGTTTATCGCTGGGCGACCTTGTGCAGGCCGTCGAGCATGCCCCGGCGCTGTTCGGCCGGCAGGCCCGCGCCCATGTTGCGCAGCAGGCGCAGGGCGGACAGATGCACGTCCACCGCGTCCCAGCGCCACGCCCCGGCCTCGGCGCAGTTGTCCACCAGCGCGCACAGCGACACCGCCGCCTCGTCGACCCCGGCGTCGGCGGCGAAGCCGGCCACGTCGATGATCTTCAGGGTCAGGGTGTAGAGCGTCTCGAAGTCCTCGCCGGCGCGGTCCGCGGCCGTCGGGCCGAAACGCGCCTCGATGGCTTCGAGGGCCTCGTCCAGGGCGGCGAGCGAGCTGTCGCGCAGCATCTCGACATTGGCCTCGGCCGCGGCGATCGCGTCCTTGGCCAGGATCCCGCCGCGATCCTTGATCATGGCGGCGAGGCGGTTGGGGGGCCGGAACTTGCGGACGGTCATATCTGCACCTTCGCGACCTTCATCAGGTTGTTGATCTCGTCCTGGGACATGTTTGGCTCCTGCGCCTCACCCACATCCCCCTGCAGGTCGTCCTTGCGTCGGCCGTCCGTCCCCGGCGGCGGCCCCTCGTGCTTGAAGCGTCGATCGGGTCCGACATAGGTGTCGCACTCGATGAACGCCCGCTCCTCCCGCGCCACCCAGAAGATCCGCTCCAGCAACACCTTGGGCGTGATCGGCTTGGCGACGGTGAAGTTGGCCCCGGCGTCGCGGTTCTTGAAAACCTGCGAGGTGCGGGTGTGGCCCGTCACCAGGATCACCGGAACATAACGGTTGGTCTCGCCCCCTTCGCGCCGCAACCATTGAATGAATTCGTAGCCGTCGACCTCGGGCATCTGCACGTCGCTGATGATCAGGTCGAAGGTGTGGATCTTGATGAGCGCCTGGGCGTCCTTCACGGACTCGGCCCGGTGCAGCGAGCGCACGCCGAAGCCGGCGACCACGCCCGACAGGATGTCCAGCGACGCGCCGTTGTCGTCGAGCACCAGCACGGTGGCCCGTTCGAGGTTTATCCGAGTCGATGAGTTTAGCGGCTCGGGCATCGGAGCCTCAGAAGAAGTCGAGTTCGCCGGCCTCGGCGCCCCAGCCGGCGTGATCCTTGTCGGAACGCAGGCGGCCCACCAGATCGGCCAGGCCAAGGCCTTCCAACAGCGGTTCGACCGCCAGGCTCCATTCGCCGGACGCGTGCTGGCTGATGCGCGCCAGGACGTCGGAAAGGCCGTGCAGCCGCTGGCTCAGCTCGTCGAGCGCCTGCAGGCGGGTGATGTTCTCGAGCGCCGCGCCGCCGCTGGCCAGTTCGCCGGCCACGTGTTCGCAGTCGCGACAGATCATGGCCGCCGCCGCCAGTTCCGCCGCCAGCCGACGCGACAGCTCGCCCACCGGAAGCTGGTTGTCCGGAGAGACGATGATGTCGGCGGCGGCGATCGACGTGGCGGTCATGAGGTCTAGAACAGCTCCAGGTCGCCGGCGTTGGACGCGGGCTGAGGAATCGGGGCGGGACGACGCACTTCTTGCGGTGCGTTGTCGACGGCCACAAGACGTTGACGCACCCGGCCGGTGACCGGCCAGAACTCGACGCGGCGGGCCGAGACGCCGCCGACGCTCGACGACACGATCGGAATGCCTTCGTCGCGCAGGAAACGCTCGGCGAAGGCCGCGTTGCTGGCGCCGACGTCCGACAGGCTGTCGAACAGCTTGCCGCCGCCGAAGATCTTGGCTTCCAGCCGCTCGCGGCGGGCGCCCTTCTTCAGCAGGCCGTTGATCAGCAGTTCCATGGCGTAGGCGCCGTAGCGAACCGCGTCGCCGCCGCTGCTGCGACCGTCGCCGGCGTCGGGCAGCAGAAAGTGGTTCATGCCGCCGACCCCGGCCTGCGGATCGCGGATGCAGGCCGCGATGCACGAGCCCAGCACCGTGGTCATCACCACGTTGGGGTCGGTCGAGACATGGCTTTCGCCCTGGGTCACGTGGACCTTGGTCGCGCGCAGCTCGTCGTCGTGAGAGTAATCGCGCCCGATCATGTCAGCTGTCCGAAAACTTGTTCGATCTTGTCGCGCAGGCCCTGCACGGTGAACGGTTTGACGCAGTAGTTGTTCACGCCGAACTGCACGGCGCGCTGCACCAGCTCGCGGTCGGCCCGGCCGGTCAGCATGACGAAGGCCGTCTGCCGGATCGGCGGGTGCGAGCGCACGGCGCGCAGCAGGGCCAGGCCGTCCATCTTCGGCATGTTGAAGTCCGAGATGACCAGGTTGGCCGGCTTGGCCAGGAGGTTCTTCAGCGCCTCTTCGCCGTCGGGCGCCTCGCGGATGTCCTTGAAGCCGATCTGCTGCAGGGCGTTCCGGATCAGCGCCCGCATGGTCAGCTGATCGTCGACGACGAGAACGGAAATGGAGCTTGCTTGGGGCATGGGCCTATCGCCTCGCGGAGGCTAGATCGAGGATGGATTGGCCAATGGAGGACAGGGAAACCTGCTTCTCCACGGCCCCGATTTCAAAGGCGGCGCGAGGCATGCCGTAGACGACGCAGCTGGCTTCGTCCTGGCCCACCGTGCGGGCGCCGGCCTGGCGCATCTGCAGCAGCCCCTGGGCGCCGTCGCGGCCCATGCCGGTCAGGATCGCGCCCACGGCCTTGTCGCCGACGGCCTGGGCCACCGAGCGGAACAGCACGTCGACCGAAGGACGGTGGCCGCTGACCGGGTCGCCGGCCGTCAGGCGGCAGCGCAGGCCGGCCGAACGGACGACTTCCAGGTGCGTGGCGCCGCCCGGGGCGACGTAGACCTTGCCCACTTCCAGCAGCGCGCCGTCGGTGGCTTCCTGCACCTTGGCTCCGCTGGCGCGGTCGAGGCGCGCGGCGAAGCTGGCGGTGAAGGTCGCCGGCATGTGCTGGGTGATGACCGTCGGCGGGCAGGTCTCGGGGAACTGGCTGAGGATCGACAGCAGGGCCTCCACCCCGCCGGTCGACGAGCCGATGGCCACCACGTCGCCGGTCGGCACGTAGGCGCCGGCCCGGCGGGCCGGGGTCGGCGCGGCGTCAGCCTTGGTGCGCACCGAGGCGCGGGCCGCGGTCTTCACCTTCTCGGCGACTTCCGCCAGGGCCTCGGCGGTGCCGGTGGCCGTGGTCGGCTTGCCGACGCAGTCGACGGCGCCCAGTTCCAGCGCGCGCAGGGTCATCTCGGCCCCGGCCTGGGTCAGGCTGGAGACCATGACCACCGGCATCGGCCGCAGGCGCATGATCTTCTCGAGGAACTCGATGCCGTTCATGTTCGGCATCTCGATGTCGAGGGTCACGACGTCCGGGTTCAGGGCCTTGATCATGCCGCGGGCCTCGAACGGGTCGCCGGCGGCGCCGACCACCTCGATGTCCGGGTCGCGGTTGAGGGCGGCCGTGATCAGGCCGCGCATGGTCGCCGAGTCGTCGACGACGAGGACGCGAATCTTGGCCATGGTCAGACCCCCACCTTGCGATAGGCGGTCAGGCCGCAGCTCTCGAAACCGCGCACGTTGGCGCCGACGCGTTCGGAGTGGCCGACATAGAGCTTGCCGCCCGGCGCCAGCAGCGGCGCGAAACGGCTCCAGACCCGCTCCTGGGTCGGTTCATCGAAATAGATCACGACATTCCGGCAGAAGATGGCGTCGAACGGACCCTTCATCGGCCACGACGGACCGTTGAGGTTCAGTTCACGGAAGGCGACGAGACGGCGGGCGGCCTCGCAGACGCGATAGGCCCGGCGGTCACTGGGATCGCGCTCGAAGAACTGGCTGCGCATGGCGCCGGTGACGCCTTCGAGCAGGTGTTCGTCATAGACGGCCTGACGGCCGGTCGCGAGCACGTTGGTGTCGATGTCGGTGCCCAGGATGCGGATGTCGAGCTCGGCCGCGTTCGGCCAGATCGACAGCACCGTGAAGGCCATCGAATAGGGTTCCTGGCCCGACGAGCTGGCGGCGGACCACAGACGCAGGCGGCGACCGGCGCGCACCTGGTCGGCGATCGGCTCCAGGATGGTGGCGCGCAGGTCGTCGAAGTGGTGCGGCTCGCGGAAGAAGCGGGTGACGTTGGTCGTCAGGGCCCGCAGCATTTCCTGGCTCTCGTCGTGACCCTGTTCGCTGGTCACGAAGACGCAGTATTCCTTGAACGAGCGCATGCCCAGCGCGCGCAGGCGCTTGGCCAGGCGCGAATAGACGAGCGTGGCCTTGGTGTCCGGCAGGCTGATGCCGGCCATGCCGTACAGGATCTCGGCGATACGCTTGAAGTCCTGGGTCGTGAACGCGAACTCGCCATCGACGATGGCTTCGCGGCGATCCGTTGGGGCGGAGGCGAAGGTCATCAGGCGGCCAGGGCCTCGCGTTCGGGCAGCAGGCGATCGAGCGAGATCTCGCTGATCATCCGGCCGTCGATGGAAATGATGCCGCGGATGAAGCTGCGAACGGCGTCGCAGGCCACGTCCGGGGTCGCTTGCACGAGATCGTCGGTGATCGACAGGATGTCCGACACCGCGTCGACCAGCATGCCGATCATGCGGTCGCCCGCCTTGACGACGATGAACACGCTGCGGACGGTCGGCTCGACCATCGGCATGCCCAGGCGGCAGGCCAGGTCCATGATCGGCAGCACCGCGCCGCGCAGATTGATGACGCCGCGCATGTAGCCGGGCGACTGCGGAAGCGTCGTGGCCGGGCTCCAACCGCGGATTTCGCGGACGGCCATGATGTCCACGCAGTATTCCTGCTCGCCCACGCGGAAGGAGATCAGTTCGCGGCGCTCGGCGCCCGTGGTGACGACTTCTTCGGACATGGGCTTATTCCGCGGCGATCAGGGTGGGTTCGACGGGACGGGGCGGTTCGCGTCGACGCAGGCTGATCACCGCATCGACGTCGAGGATGAGGGCCACGCGGCCGTCGCCCAGGATCGTCGCGGCGGCCACGCCGTCGACCTGCTGATAGTTCTGCTCGAGCGACTTGATGACCACCTGGCGCTGGCCGTGGATGGCGTCGGCCACCAGGGCGGCGCGCGAGCCGTCCTCGCCCTCGACCAGCAGCACGACGCCTTCGGTCGGCGGCGGCGAGGCCTCGCGGTAGCCGAGCGTCAGGCCGACGTCGATCAGCGGCACGAAGCTGTCGCGGACGGCCAGCACCGAGCCGACAGGACCCAGCGGGCGAACCTCTTCCGGCTTCGGACGCAGGCTTTCGACGATGGCGGCCAGCGGCACCACCAGGGTCTCGCCGGCGACATCGACCACCATGCCGTCGAGGACGGCCAGGGTCAGCGGCAGGCTGAGGGTGAAGGTCGAGCCGTGGCCCGGACGCGAGGTGATCGAGATGCGGCCGCCCAGGGCCTGCACCGAGCGCTTGACCACGTCCATGCCGACGCCGCGGCCCGAGACGTCCGAGATCTTGTCGGCGGTCGAGAAGCCCGGGAGGAAGATCAGGTTGTCGATCTCCTCGTCGGTCAGCTGCAGCTCCGGCGAGATCAGGCCCTTCTTGATAGCGATCGAGTGGACGCGCTCGCGATTGATGCCCTTGCCGTCGTCGGAGACCTCGATGACGATCCGGCCGCTGCGGTGCAGGGCCGCCAGGCGCACGACGCCTTCCGGGTTCTTGCCGGCCGCCTTGCGCTCCTCGGGGCTTTCCAGCCCGTGGTCGATGGCGTTGCGCAGCATGTGGGTGATCGGGTCGGACAGACGCTCGATGACCGTCTTGTCGACCTCGGTGTTCTCGCCGTCCATCACCAGACGGGCCTGCTTGCCCGTCATGCTGGCGACTTCGCGGACCAGGCGCGGCATGCGCTGGAACACCGACTTCACCGGCTGGGCGCGGATGGCCATGACGCTGTCCTGGATCTCGCGCGTCAGCTGTTCCAGCTCGTCGAGGCCCATGGCCAGGTTGGAGGACGGGGCGATGCCGTATTCGCCGACGCGCTGCGCCAGCATGGCCTGGTTGATGACCAGCTCGCCCACCAGGTCGATCAGGCGGTCGATGCGCTCGGGATCGACGCGGATCACCGACTGGCCCGGACCCGGGACGTCGATCTGCTGGCTCTTGGCCGCCGGCGCGGCGGGGGCGGCGGGCGGCGGAGCGGCGACGGGAGCGGCGGCCACGGGAGCCGGAGCGGCCTCGACG
>JASGDR010000147.1:0-18249 GCA_047607095.1 Caulobacter sp. | reverse complement strand
CTGGCCGCGCCCGCCCTGAGCGCGCGAGCCGCGGAGGCGAAGCCGGCCCAGACCGTCGCGCCGACCTGGGGCAAGGGTCCCGACGGCCGCCGGACGGCCGATCTCGGCGACGGGACCTACCTCAACCCGATCATCGCCGGCGACCATCCGGATCCGACGATCCTCAAGGACGGCGACGTCTACTACATGACGTTCTCGTCGTTCCTGGCCTATCCGGGCCTGGTGATCTGGAAGTCGACGGATCTCGTGAACTGGGCCCCGGTCGGTCCTGCCTTGAGAAAGCCCTTGGGCGCGATCTGGGCCGTGGACCTGGTCAAGCACGACGGCCGCTACTTCATCTACATCCCGGCCGATCCGACGGGGCGGGGCTGGTCGATCTTCGCGATCTGGGCCGACAGCATCGAGGGGCCGTGGAGCGATCCGGTCGACCTGAAGATCAGCGGCTGCATCGATCCGGGCCACGTGGTGGGCGAGGACGGGCGGCGCTATCTCTTCGTCAACGGCGTGCGCAAGATCCGCCTGACCGACGACGGCCTGGCGACGGACGGCCGGCTGGAAAAGGCCTACGACCCCTGGCGCTATCCCGACGACTGGATCGTCGAGAACTTCGCGCCCGAAGGCCCCAAGCTGCTGCGCCACAACGGCTGGTTCTACCTGATCACCGCCGTCGGCGGCACGGCCGGGCCGGTGACGGGCCACATGGTCATCGCCGCGCGCTCGCGCTCGGTGCACGGCCCGTGGGAGCATTGTCCGCACAATCCGCTGGTGCGCACCCGGAGCAAGGACGAGCCCTGGTGGTCGCGCGGTCACGCCAGCCTGGTCGAAGGTCCGGGCGGCGACTGGTGGATGGTCTATCACGCCTACGAGAACGGCTACTGGACCCTGGGCCGCCAGACCTTGCTGGAGCCGATCGAGTGGACCGCCGACGGCTGGTTCAAGCCGCTGGGCGGCGATCTTTCCAAGCCCATCGGGAAGCCGCGCGGCGGCAAGGCCGGACCGTCGGGCCTGTCGCTGAGCGACGATTTCTCGGCCGAACGCATGGGCGTGCAGTGGGCCTTCCACGAGCCGGGCCCCGACGAGGCGAGCCGCGTGCGCTACGAGGCCGGGGGGCTCAGGCTGAAGGGCAGGGGGACCTCGCCGATCGACAGCGCGCCGCTGACCTGCATCGTCGGCGACCGCGCCTATGAGGCCGAGATCTCGCTCGACCTGACCGGCGACGCCGAGGCGGGGATCCTGCTGTTCTACAATCACAAGGCCTTCGTCGGCCTGGGCGTCACGCCGACGGCCCTGAAGACCTTCCAGTATTCCGAGGAGCTGGCCTGGGCCCGCATCGCCCACCAGGCCCGCGGCGTGCGCCTGAAGGTGCGCAACGACGAGCATGTCGTGACCTGGTGGTACTCCTACGACGACGGCGCCAGCTGGACCCGCCACGGCACCCGCATGGAAGTGTCGGGCCTGCACCACAACGTGTTCGGCGGCTTCATCAGCTTGAAGGTCGCGATCTACGCGGCGGGGGCGGGCGAAGCGCGCCTGCGTGACTTCGTCTACCGCGCGGGCCTGCCCAAGATCGTGGAGAGCGCCTGATCGGCTGCGACGGGAGTATTGTCACCATGACAATACTCCTTTTGCTTCATGGGTCATTGCCCGGTACCGCTTGAGCCTCGCTGCAAGAGGAGATCGGCGGTGCGGATCGCGGTTCTGACGTTCGACGGCTTCAACGAGCTCGACTCGTTCATCGCCTCGGCGATCCTCAATCGCATGAAGGCCAAGGGCTGGACGGCCCTGATCACCGCGCCGACGCCGGAGGTGACCTCGCTGAACGGCGTGACGATCCGGCGCCAGCAGCCTCTCGAATTCGCCGCCGAGGCCGACGCCGTCCTGATCGGCAGCGGGTCCAAGACGCGGGAGATCGCCGCCGACGCAGACCTGCTGTCGCGCATCGCGCTGGATCCGTCGCGGCAGTTGATCGGGGCGCAGTGCTCGGGAACGCTGCTGCTGGCGAAGCTTGGCCTGATCGGCGACCTGCCGGCCTGCACCGACCTGACGACCAAGCCGTGGGTGGTCGAGGCCGGCGTCCGGGTGCTGGACGCGCCGTTCGTGGCTCACGGCGACGTCGCCACCGCCGGCGGCTGCCTGGCCTCGCAATATCTCGCCGCCTGGACGATCGCCCGGCTGGCGGGCCTGGCCGAGGCCGAAGAGGCCGTCCGCTACGTCGCGCCGGTCGGGGAGAAGGAAGCTTACGTCGCCCGCGCCCTGGCGGCGATCACGCCCTACCTGCCGGCCGGCCGGGCCGCCGCCTGAGTTCGAGGAGTTTTCCATGCGCCAATGGACCATCGACGCCTTCGCGTCCGCGCCCTTCAAGGGCAATCCCGCCTGCGTGGTCGAGCCCTTCGACCGCTGGCCGAGCGACGCCTGGATGCAGGCCCTGGCCGCCGAGAACAACCAGGCCGAGACGGCCTTCCTGCTGAAGACCGCCGACCCGGCCCGCTACGGCCTGCGCTGGTTCACGCCGGCCCGCGAAGCGCCGCTGTGCGGCCACGCGACCTTGGCTTCGGCCCACGCGCTGTTCGCCGAGCTGGGCGTCGACATCGAGGTGCTGGCTTTCGACACCCTGTCGGGCGAACTGCGGGTGCGGTGCGACGGCGAGCGGCTGGAGATGGACTTCCCGGCCAATCCGCCGCGCCGGGTCGAGATTCCGGAGGGTCTGGCCGAGGCCCTGGGGGCGCGCGTGGTCGAGGCCTGGGCCGGGGCCTATCTGGTGGCGGTGCTGGAGGACGAGGCGGCCGTGCGACGGCTGACGCCGGATCTGGCGGCCCTGAACCGCGTCGAAAGCGGCGCGACCGACGGCGTCGGCCAGGTCATCGCCGCCGCCCTGGCCGACGCCGGCCGGCCCTATGCGGTGGTCAGCCGGTTCTTCGCGCCGGCGGCCGGCATCCCGGAGGATCCGACCACGGGCTCTGCCCACTGCATCCTGATGCCGCTCTACGGCGACAAGCTGGGGAAGGCGAAGCTGGAGTTCCACCAGGCCTATCCGGGGCGCGGCGGGGACCTGTCATGCGAAAGCCGCGGCGCGCGCGTGATCCTGCGCGGCCGCGGCCTTACGGTGGTGGAAAGCCGGCTCCGGGTGGAGCCGGCCTTCTAGGACGGGTTACCAGCGACCGCGGTGGTCGTCGCGGCCGTAGCCGTAACCGTAGTCGCGGTCATGACGCTCGTAGCGGATCTGGGCGCTGATGCGGTCCAGGCGGCGGTCGAGGTCGGCGCGCTCCCAGCCGTTCAGGCCGCCGGCGCGGTAGCGGTGTTCGAGGCGGGCCACTTCGCGCAGCTCGCCGTGCAGACGGCGGGCTTCGTGACGGTTCAGATCGCCGTTGCGCACGCCGCGGTCGATCCGCTGCTCCAGCTGCGCCTGGCGCTGGTTGATGGGCTGGGCCATGGCCGCGGCGGGAACGGTGGCGGCCGCCAGGGCCGAGACCGCAACGATCGGGAGAATGATCTTCTTCATCGGTTCGGTTCCTTCTCAATCTGCTCCGCCGTCCTTGTCGGCGGCGTTGATGAGAAGAGACCACGTCCCGCCTGAAGCGGTTCTGAGCCCGTCGTTATGTTGGGTTCATCTACCTGAAGGCGTCCTTCGACACGTTCAGGGCGAGGAAAAGGTCAGGCGGCCGCCGCCATGCGCGCCGCGGCGGCCACGGCGTCCTCGATGGCGGCGTAGAGCTTGGTGACCTCGATCGGCTTGGCCACGTGGCCGTCCATGCCGGCGGCCAGATAGCCCTCGACCTGGTGGACCAGGGCGTTGGCGGTGACCGCCACGATCGGGGTGCGGGGGCGGCCTTCGGCGGCTTCCAGGGCGCGGATCGTGCGGGCGGCCTCGACCCCGTCCATCACCGGCATGTGGATGTCCATCAGGATCACGTCGTGACCGCCGGCGCGCCAGGCCTCGACGCAGGCCGCGCCGTCGGCGACCAGCGCCACCTCGGCCCCCAGCGGGGCGAGGACGGCGGCGATGACCTTCTGGTTGGTCAGGTTGTCGTCGGCGGCCAGCACGCGCAGGCGGCGGCCGACCGTCGCGTCGACGGGCTCCTCGACCGGGGCGGCCTGGGCGATCTCGGCCTCGCCGCGCGGCATGGCCACGACGACGGTGAAGGTCGAGCCCTGGCCCTCGCGGCTCTGGACGTGGATGCCCCCGCCCATGACGGCGGCCAGCTCACGGCAGATCGACAGGCCCAGGCCCGAGCCGCCGAAGCGGCGGGTGGTCGAGCTGTCGGCCTGGACGAACTTGTCGAACAGGCGCGGCAGGGTGTCGGCGGCGATGCCGATGCCGGTGTCGGTGACGTCGATGCGCAGGCCCGAGCCGTCCTCGGCCGAGGCGAAGCGCACCGAGACCGCGCCCTCAAGCGTGAACTTCAGGGCGTTGGACACCAGGTTGTTGAGGATCTGGCGCAGCCGATCGACGTCGCCGTGCCAGCCGCCCAGGGCTTCCGGCGCGACCATGACGCCGAACTCCAGGCCCTTGTCGCGGGCCTGGTCGACGAAGGTCTCGCGCAGGGAAGCGGCGAGGGCGGACAGGTCGAAGTCGCGCTCGACCAGCTCCAGGCGGCCGGCCTCGATCTTCGACAGGTCGAGCACGTCGTTCAGCACCGCCAGCAGCAGGCCGCCCGACTCGCGGATCACCGACAGGCGCTCGCGCTGCTTGGCCGACAGGTCGTCCATGGCCATCACTTCGGTCATGGCCAGCACGCCGTTCAGCGGCGTGCGGATCTCGTGGCTCATATTGGCCAGGAAGTGCGATTTCAGCACGTTGGCGGCGTTGGCGTCGTCGCGGGCCTTGACCAGTTCGCCCATGGCCGAGCGCAGGTCGTGGTCGTTGGCCTCCAGCCGGGCGACCAGATGGTTGAAGCTGTCGGTCAGGCTGTGGAAGACGTCGTCGTCGCTGGTCTGCTGGACGGGGCTGTAGCGGCCGCCCTGGGCCATGTCGTGCATGGCGTCCGACAGCCGCTGCATCGGCTTGGTCATCCGTCGGGCCAGGCTGTTGGCCAGCAGGATGGCCAGGCCCGCGGCGCCGAAGAACAGCGCGCCGGTCAGGGCCAGGTCGCGGGCCAGGATCTCGACCAGGCTGGGTTGGCGCGCCGCCAGCGACAGGGTGCCGACCTTGCGGTCCGACAGCATGACCGGGCGGGTCAGGGTCTCGACGTTGTCTTCGTTCTCGACGCCGATGTGGGCCACGACCTGTCCCGAGGCGTCGGTGAGGCGCGCGCCGGCCACGTGCGGGGCCTTGATGACGGCGTCGAGGGCGCGGCTGGCGCCGACGGCGTTGTGATCGGCGAGCGCGGAGGCGGCGCCGGCGGCGACCATCTCGGCCAGGACGCGGTGGTTCTCGCGGGCTTCCTGGCGGGCGACGCTCCATTGCTGGAGCATGAAGCACAGGCATGCCGCGGTCAGCGCGGCGATCGTCGTACCCAGCGCAACGCCGGCGATCCGCGCCTGCAGAGGCGCGTGAGCCGAAGTGTCGGAGGTGTTGCGCGTGTCGTCCATGGCCCTTCCGGCAGGTCAAACACGGACATTTTGCCGCGAGGTTCCTAACGCTTCGCTTCCAGCCTCAGGTGCAGTCGCGACAAAACAACGCTAGGACGCATTTCGCCATTGCCTGGGAGTTAACGATTCGTTTACCTATTCACTCGGTTCTCTGGAGGAGTCGGGTAAGTGGAAAAAGTTTTTGTAGCTCAACGGGTCGCCAATAAGTTGTTCGCGACCGAAAACGCCGTCGATGCGGCGATGGTGAACGCCGCCGAACTGATGTCGGACATGCTCAAGGCCCGTAAGGACCTGGGTCTGTCGGCCGTCGTCGGCGACAAGGCCAGCGCCAAGCTGGTCGAAGCCCTGGCCGCGCTGGGCGAAGCCCGCACCGCCATGGTCGACATGCACAACGAGCTTAACGAAGTGAAGCTCCGCGTGGGTATCCGCACCAAACTGGCGGGTGTGGAAGACAAGTCGGAAAATGTCGCGCCGACCACCGGCGCCCAAAATGAAGGTCTTCGCACCGTCGCCTAACGGCAAGTTGCAAGACTTTAACTTAGCAAGGCCCCTAATTTGCGTTAGGGGCCTTTCGCATGTTCGCCAACACAGTCTCAGCCGTGATCTGGATTTCGATCGTCTCGCTGATGGCGTTCGCCTGGACCAAGGGCGGCCGCCCCGAGCGGTTCGGCGCCCTGGCCGTGACGTTGGGGGCCGTGGCGGTCTTGGTCACCCATAAGTTGCTGCCGCCGCCGGTTCAGCCGTTCCTGCTGCTGATCGTCGACGCCGGGCTGGCGGGAGTCTTCCTGTTGCTGGCGATGCGGTTCGTCAGCCCGTGGCTGGGGGTGGCGATGCTGCTGCAGGCGGTGCAGTTCAGCCTGCACGCCTATTACCTCGTGGTCGAAAAGCCACACGACTACCTCTACAAAAGCGTCAACAACATCAACACGGTCGGCGTGCTGCTGTGCGTGCTGGTGGGGACGCTGCTGGCCTGGCGCAAGAAGGCGCGGGCGCGCCGGGGCTAAGGGGGGGCGGTCGGCAAAATAATTGCCCTGTGCGGACGATCGGTCGCGCCCGGCGGAATAAAATTCCAGAAAATGGCTCTTGCGTTCCGACGGGAAACGGGGTTTCTCGCCGGCGGGCCACGCCCCCCCAACGGGGCGCAGTCCATCTGTAAGGATGGGAGACATCGCTATGACTACCCTCGCCAAGCCGGCGATCCGCCCGGCTCGTCCCGAGTTCTCTTCCGGCCCCTGCGCCAAGCGCCCCGGCTGGTCCCCCGAAAATCTGAGGAACGCGGTCCTGGGCCGCTCGCACCGCTCCAAGCTGGGCAAGGCGCGCCTGAAGGCCGCCATCGACCAGACGCGCGACGTGCTCGAAGTGCCCGCCGACTTCCTGATCGGCATCGTCCCAGGTTCGGACACCGGCGCCGTCGAAATGGCGATGTGGTCGATGCTGGGCGCCCGCCCCGTGCAGCTGCTGGCCTTCGAGTCCTTCGGCAAGGACTGGGTCACGGACGTCACCAAGCAGCTGAAGCTGCCGAACGTCGAGGTGCTGGACGCCCCGTACGGCCAGCTGCCCGACACCGCCAAGGTCGATCCGGCCAAGGATCTGGTCTTCACCTGGAACGGCACGACCTCGGGCGTGCGCGTGCCCAACGCCGACTTCATCTCGGCCGACCGTGAAGGCATCACCATCTGCGACGCCACCAGCGCCGCCTTCGCCCAGGACCTGGACTGGACCAAGCTCGATGTCGTGACCTTCTCCTGGCAGAAGGCGCTGGGCGGCGAGGGCGCGCACGGGATCCTGATCCTGTCGCCGCGCGCCGTGGCCCGTCTGGAAAACTACGTCCCGGCCTGGCCGATGCCGAAGCTGTTCCGCATGACCAAGAACGGGAAGGTCACGCTCGACCTGTTCGAGGGCGCAACCATCAACACCCCGTCGATGCTGTGCGTCGAAGACGCCCTGGACGCCCTGCAGTGGGGCGCCTCGATCGGCGGTCTGCAGGCCATGCAGGGCCGCGCCGACCAGAACCTGAAGGTCCTGGCCGACTGGGTCGAGAAGACGGCCTGGGTCGACTTCCTGGCCGCCTCGCCGGAAATCCGCTCCAACACCTCGGTCTGCCTGAAGGTGGTGGACGCCGAGATCGCCGCCCTGCCGGCCGACGCCCAGGCCGACTTCGCCAAGAAGCTGGCCGGACTGCTCGAGAAAGAGGGCGCCGCCCTCGACATCGGCGGTTATCGCGACGCTCCGGCCGGCCTGCGCATCTGGTGCGGCGCCACGGTCGAGGCTTCGGACCTCGAGGCCCTGACGCCCTGGCTCGACTGGGCTTTCTCGGAAACCAAGGCGGCGGCGCTTCAGGCGGCCTGACCTCGGTGTTCGCCGATCCCCTCACGCAGCGGTTGGTCGACTTCGTCGCCGGCCTCGGCATCGAGGTGAAGGCGCAGGCGCTGCCCGACGACACCGTCCTGCCCGGGCTGGATATCCGGTTCGGGGCCCTGGTGGTCGACGAGCGGCGCCTGGCCCATCCCGGCGACATCCTGCACGAGGCCGGTCACATCGCCGTCAGCGATCCGGAAGGCCGCAAGGCCGAACGGCTCGACTTCACGCACGGTGACGAGATCGCCACGCTGGCCTGGTCCTGGGCCGCCCTGACCCACCTGGAGCTCGACCCCGCGGTCGTCTTCCATCCGGAGGGATACAAGGGCCAGGCCCAGTGGCTGGCCGAGCAGTTTGCGTCGGGGGCCGCGATCGGCGTGCCGCTTCTCCAGTACTACGGCCTGACCATCGAGCCGCGCCTGGCGGTCGAGGACGGGCCTCCTCCCTTCCCGCACATGCTGCGCTGGCTTCGCTGAGCGCGGCTTTCAAGAACCAGAGACATCGCGGCCTGACCGCCGCCACCGATCAAGGAACTTAAGCCATGGCTCCTCGCGTCCTCATCGCCGACAAGCTTTCCCCGGCCGCCGTCGACATCTTCCGCAACCGCGGCGTCGACTTCGACATCAAGGTCGGCCTCTCCAAGGACGAACTGATCGCTGTGATCGGCGACTATGACGGCATCGCCATCCGTTCGGGCGCCAAGCTCGACAAGGACGTGATCGCCGCCGCCAACAAGCTGCAGGTCATCGCCCGCGCCGGCATCGGCGTCGACAACGTCGACATCCCGGCCGCCACCGCCAAGGGCGTCGTGGTGATGAACACGCCCTTCGGCAACTCGATCACCACGGCCGAGCACGCCATCGCCATGATGTTCGCCCTGGCCCGCCAGCTGCCGGCCGCCGACGCCAGCACCCAGGCCGGCAAGTGGGAAAAGAACCGCTTCATGGGCGTGGAGCTCTACGCCAAGACCCTGGGCCTGATCGGCGCCGGCAACATCGGCGGCATCGTCGCCGACCGCGCCCTGGGCCTGAAGATGAAGGTCGTCGCCTACGACCCCTTCCTGTCGCCCGAGCGCGCCATTGAAATGGGCGTCGAGAAGGTCGAGCTGGAAGACCTGCTGGCCCGCGCCGACGTCATCACCCTGCACACCCCGCTGACCGACAAGACCCGCAACATCCTGTCGGCCGAGAACCTGGCCAAGACCAAGAAGGGCGTGCTGATCGTCAACTGCGCCCGCGGCGGCCTGGTCGACGAGGTCGCCCTGCGCAAGCTGCTGGACGACGGCCACGTGGGCGGCGCGGCCTTCGACGTGTTCGTCACCGAGCCGGCCAAGGAAAACCCGCTGTTCGGTTCGGACAAGGTGGTGGCCACCCCGCACCTGGGCGCCTCGACCTCGGAAGCCCAGGAGAACGTGGCCCTGCAGGTCGCCGAGCAGGTCAGCGACTACCTGCTGACCGGCGCCGTCACCAACGCCCTGAACAGCCCCTCGGTCAGCGCCGAGGAAGCCCCGAAGCTGAAGCCGTTCGTGGCCCTGGCCGAGAAGATCGGCGCCCTGGCCGGCCAGATGGTCGACTTCGGCATCAAGGCCATCGACATCGCTTTCGAGGGGGAAGTCGCCGCCCTGAACGTCAAGCCGCTGACCTCGGCGGCCCTCGCCGGCGTGCTCAAGCCGATGCTGGCCGAGATCAACATGGTTTCGGCCCCGGCCGTGGCCAAGGAGCGCGGCGTGACCGTCTCCGAGAGCCGCCAGGAAAAGAGCCCGACCTACGACTCGCTGCTGCGCGTGACCATCACCACCGAGAAGGGCAAGCGCGTCTTCGCCGGCACGGTGATCGCCGGCGCGCCGCGCATCGTGGAGGTGAAGGGCATGGAGCTGGACGCGGGCTTCTCGCCGGCCATGCTCTACATCAACAACCTCGACAAGCCGGGCTTCATCGGCGCCCTGGGCATGCTGCTGGGCGAAGCGGGCGTGAACATCGCCACCTTCAACCTCGGCCGCGTCTCGGCGGATGAAGACGCCATCGCCCTCGTGGGCGTCGACCAGGCCCCGGACGAGGCCCTGCTGGCCAAGATCCAGGCCCTGCCGCACGTGAAGGAAGCCCGCGCGCTGACCTTCTAAAGTTCGCGGAGGCCTTTTAAGGTTCGATCAGCCCCCGGCTCGGCCGGGGGCTTTTTCGTTGGGGGCGGTATGGATTTCTCGGACGAGCGGTGGGCCGGGTTGCTGGGCGGATACCGCCGTCGCTACGACCCCAGGCACGCCTTGCTGGCGGTCGAGGCGGGGCAGGGTGCGGAGGCCGCTTGGTCCGAACTCTGGGAAGAGCTCCACCACCAGGGCGACGTCGATCTGGCGTCTTATGCTGCCGTGCCTCATCTGGCCCGGCTGGCGGCGGCCGGCAAGGCTGGCGGCTGGAACGCCTTCTCCCTGGCCGCGATCATCGAACAGGAGCGAGGCGTTCGCGACAATCCGCTGCTGCCGGCTTGGCTAGCCGACGATTATCACCAGGCCTGGAACATCCTGTTTGAAGCGGCGCTAAGCGCCCTGCGGAACGCCGACGATATGGAGGTGGTCAACAGCGTCCTGGCCGTGGTCGCCATATGTAAGGGCCTGCCGGTGCTGGGGCGCTTGGCGGGTGAGTTCTCGGAAGCCGAGCGGCAGGAGTTGCTGGCCGCTAGCGGCTGGGCCTAGTTCCGCCCCCATCCGCACCTTGCACATGCAGATCCCGTGCAGAGCCCGACAAGAATGGCCGCGCTAGCGTCGCCGCCATTTTCAAGCCCCAGGTCACCCGCTAGGGCAGGGATGGAGTTCAACTCGGATCCCGCATGACCCGCAGCCTCAAGCGCAAGATCAACTGGCTGGCCCTCGCCATTTTCGTGGCCGCCGCCGCCTACGCCTTCTGGAAGGCGGTCACGCCCGGCGACGACACGCCCGGCCTGATCCCCTGGGACAAGGCGATGCACTTCATCGTCTTCTACGTGCTGGCGGTGCTGGCCTGCCTGGCCGCGCCCAAGAGCCGCCTGTGGCGCATCGGGGCCGTGCTGGTGGTGTTCGGTGGGCTGATCGAGGTCGTGCAGTACTTCGTCGGCCGCGACGCCGCCTGGGGCGACCTGTTCGCCGACTTCTGCGGGGTGACCGCCGCCTATGGCTACAGCGTGGTCGGCGAGATCCGCCGCCGGCTGCCGGCGCGCTGAACCCGACCGCCTAGCTTGACCGCCTGGACGGGCGCGCTCACCACTGCGGCGTGAAACCGTTCCCGCCGCTCAAGACCGATTCCGATGACATGCTGCACCTCGACGCCCTGCGGGCGATCGGGGCGGCGATGATTGTCGTCTTCCACTTCAACCGGTTCATCAACATCGACGGCCGCTGGCAGGCGGTGGACGACACGGTCAAGAGCTTCAGCCTGCTCGTCGATCTGTTCTTCGTGATCTCGGGCTATGTGATCAGCGCCGTCTACACGGGCCGGATCCGCACCGTCTCCGACTTCCGCTGGTTCCTGCAGAAGCGGGTGGCGCGGCTGATGCCGCTGCACTGGCTGACCCTGGGGGTCTTCATCGTCATCGCCGTCGCCGGGGTGATGGGCCTGGTCGCCGACCGCGACCCCAGCCGCTACGATCCGGCCTGCGTGGTCCCCAATCTCCTGAACCTGCAGGCCTTCGGCATCTGCCGGGCCCAGACCTTCAACTTCGTCAGCTGGTCGATCAGCGCCGAGTGGGCGATGTACCTGATCCTGCCGGTCCTGCTGTGGCTGGCGGGGCGGGGAACGGCTTGGCTGACGCTGGTCACGGCCGCGATCCTGGTGGCTCTGTTCGCCGTCCCGCTGTTCGTCCCCGCCGCCAGCCAGCCCTTCCACATGTGGACCGCCGACTTCGGCGTCGCCCGCGCCGCGCCGGGCTTCATGATCGGCATGATCGCCTACGGGATCCGGGGAGCGCTGGGGCGGCTGCCGGGGGCGCGCTGGTGGTTCTTCGGGTCGTGCCTGGCCTTCGTCGCCGGCGCCGCCGCGCAGTTGGACCGGAGCATCCTGCTGTTCGTCTGCTACGCCGTCGGGCTGCTGGGCGTGGCGGCCGACAACGCGCCGGTGAAGGCCGGCCCGGCCGTGCGCTGGCTGGCGCCGTGGGGGCAGCTTTCCTACTCGGTCTATATGCTCCACCCGATCGTGCTGAAGATCGCCCTGAACTGGGTAGGCCTGGGCATGCTGCACCTGACCGGCGACGTCATGCGGCTGTGGTGCCTGGCCTGGGCGCTGGTGCTGATCCCGGTGAGCTATGCGTCGCTGATGTATTTCGAGAAGCCGGCGCGGGACGCGATCGCGCGGTGGGGCAAGCCGCCCCCAAGAAACCTCTCCCATAGGGAGAGGGAGGGGCCCGCCGCGTAGCGGTGGGAGGGTGAGGGATTACACTCTCAAACGCCTTATCCCCCTCATCCTCTCACGCCTGCGGCGCGGGCCCCTCCTTCTCCCCATGGGAGAAGGGGACGGTTGAGGGAGAAAGATCAAGAACGCGACACGTGATCCACGAACGCCGGCAGCTCGCTGATCGAGGCCAGCTCGACATAGCGCTCGTGCCCGGCCGGCGCTTCGGCCGCCTCGTGCGCCCAGACCAGCGGGTAGGGGATCAGCGCGCCCCAGGCCCCGGCCTCCAGCGCCGGCAGGATGTCCGACCGCATCGAGTTGCCGGCCATCAGGGCTTGGTGCGCGCCGGTGCCGTAGCGCTCGAACACCCGGCGATAGGTGCCCGCGTCCTTCTCCGAGACGATCTCGACGGCGGCGAACAGGTCGCCGAGGCCGGAGGCGGCCAGCTTCTGCTCCTGGTGCAGCAGGTCGCCCTTGGTGATCAGGATCAGGCGATAGCGCTTGGAAAGCTCGGCCAGGGCCTTTTCGACGCCGGGCAGGGGTTCGACCGGTTCGGTCAGCATCTCGCGGCCGACGGCCAGGATTTCCCGGATCACCCGGGTGGAGACCGCGCCGTCCGTCAGGTCCAGCGCGGTCTCGACCATCGACAGGGTGAAGCCCTTGGCCCCGTAGCCGTAGACCCGAAGGTTCTTCTTCTCGGTCACGGCCAGCTGGGCGTTGATCCGCTCCTCGTCGCCGAACTCCGACAGCAGCTCGACGAACCGCTTGTGAGAAAGGCGAAACAGCGTCTCGCAGTGCCAGAGGGTGTCGTCGGCGTCGACGCCGACCGTGGTGATGAGGCTCATTCCCTCCGTCTACATCACCCCAGCTTGCGCTTGTAGAGGTCCAGCAGGTTGGTCCAGGCCTGCTCGGCGGCGGCCTCGTTGTAGACCTGGCTGCCCTTGACCGTCCAACCGTGGGCGGCGCCGGCGAAGACCTCGACCTTGGCCGGGCGCTGGGCGGCGGCGAAGGCGGCCTTCAACTTGTCCTTGGTCTCAGGCTCCTTCTGGTCGTCGTTGTCGGCGATCTCGATCAGGAATTCGGCGTGGGTCTTGGGGATCAGCAGGTGCGGGCTGGTCGCCTGGTCGGTGACCAGGCCTCCGCCGTGGAAGCTGGCGACGGCGGCGATGCGGCCGGGCGCGGCGGCGGCGGTGCGGAAGGCCAGCGGCCCGCCCATGCAGTAGCCCTGCACGCCGACCTTCCTGGACTTGTCGGTTTCCTTCTGCGCGTCGAGGAAGGCCACATAGGCCAGGGCGTCCTTGTCGGTCCCCTCGGGCGTGACGGTGGCGCGCAGCGGCGTGATCTTGGCGCGGTCTTCGGGGTTGGCGAAGTTGAAGGTTCCTTCGATCACCGGGGCCTTCCTGACCCGATAGTAGAGGTTGGGAACCAGCACGACATAGCCGGCGGCGGCCAGGCGACGGCCCATGTCGCGGAAGACGGGGCGCAGGCTCATGACGTCCGGCCAGATCAGCACGGCGGGCCATTTGCCCTTGCCGGCGGGCTTGAACAGGGCCGCGTCGGCCTCGCCGTCGGGCGTCTTGATGACGACGTCGGTCTCCACGACCTTGTCGTCGGCGCGGGCGGCCGTGGCGGCCAGGCCCCCGGCGGCGGCGGTCATGAGGCCGAAGGTGCGGCGCGAGACGCGCGGGTCATGGACCAGGCCTTGGTGGATGTCGTCGTCGCACATCGCGCGGGCTCCTCTCAGACGGGCGCCCGCACCGTGCACGACCTGGGCCCGAAGGCAATCAGGGCCGTGAGGAAAGCCTCAGAAGCTGAGGACGACGAACACCGCGCCGCTGAGAACCATGCTCGTGCACAGCACCACGCCCAGGGCCCGGCCCGCCAAGCCCTGACCGGGGAGGCGCGTCCAGGCGATCTTCGGCGCGCGCTTGCCGGCGGCTCGATCGTGGACGACTGCGGCGGTCATGATTCCATCTCCTCGTTACGCCCAAGCTTGTGGGGCCTGACGAGTTAACGACCATGAACCGGCGATCGATCCAGGCCTGCGACCGATTGAACCAGGGTGCGCCTAAAGGGCCACACCCCAGCCGTCCGGGCCCGTTCCGGGCGCGGGGCGGGGCGGAGGCTTGGGGCAGGCCGAATGGGCCTTGTTGACCCGCCGCAGCGAGGCGGGAAAGCGGTGCAGCTTGCTGTCGGGGCGGATCGGCCGCGCCACCAGGTCGCCCTCGCAATTGGGGCAGACGCCGAGGAATCGGCTGTCGGCGCAATCGGCGCAGAAGGTGCACTCGAAGGTGCAGATGCGGGCCTGGTCGCTTTGGGGCGGCAGGTCGCGGTCGCAGCACTCGCAATTTGGGCGCAGTTCGAGCATGGGCCGTCCTCCCGTGTTCTTATGCGTTGAAGCCCCGCACCATAAGGGCTTGAGGGCCCTCGGCGCGAGGGGGCGCGTTCATCGATCACGGGAATGTGGCGAGCCTTGCGAAAACCCGTGATCCGAGGGGTTGACCCCCCCGCCCCCGCCCCCTAAACACCCCGCCGTTTGCGTGGCGGGCGGGGTTCACCCCGGCCCGCCTTTTTGCGAAAATGACCACGCGTTCTGGAGGCGCTTTTCGAGATGTCCCAAGACCTTCTCCCCGGCGTCACCGGCGTTCTGGTTCTGGCCGACGGCACGGTGCTGCAAGGCGTCGGCTGCGGCGCGGTCGGCGATGCGGTCGGCGAGGTGTGCTTCAACACCGCCATGACCGGCTATCAGGAAATCCTGACCGACCCGTCCTACATGGCCCAGATCGTGGCCTTCACCTTCCCGCACGTCGGCAACGTCGGCACGAACAGTGAAGACGTCGAGCAGGTCACCGGCGTGGCCGAGACGGCCGCCCGCGGCGCGATCTTCCGCGACGCCCCGACCGATCCGGCCAACTGGCGCGCCAACAGCGACTTCGACGGCTGGATGCAGCGCCGCGGCGTCGTGGGCCTGGCCGGCGTCGACACCCGCGCCCTGACCCGCAAGATCCGCGAGAACGGCATGCCGCATGGCGTCATCGCCCACGCGCCGGACGGCAAGTTCGACCTCGAGGCCCTCAAGGCCAAGGCCCGCGACTGGTCGGGCGTGGTGGGTCTCGACCTGGCCAAGGACGCTTCGACCACCCAGACCTTCACCTGGGACGAGGGCCTGTGGTCGTGGCCGGAAGGCTACGCCAAGCTCGACAAGCCCAAGTACGAAGTGGTCGTCGTCGACTACGGCGTGAAGCGCAACATCCTGCGCTCGCTGGCCCATGTCGGCGCCCGCGCCACCGTCGTGCCGGCCAACACCTCGGCCGAGGACATCCTGGCCCGCAATCCGGACGGCGTGCTGCTGAGCAACGGCCCGGGCGACCCGGCCGCCACGGGCGAATACGCCGTGCCGGAAATCCAGAAGCTGGTCGCCAGCGGCAAGCCGGTGTTCGGCATCTGCCTCGGCCACCAGATGCTGGCCCTGGCCCTGGGCGCCAAGACCGTGAAGATGGAGCAGGGCCACCACGGCGCGAACCACCCGGTCAAGGACCTGACCACGGGCAAGGTCGAGATCGTGTCGATGAACCACGGCTTCACCGTCGACAGCGAAAGCCTGCCGGAACCCGTGCAGGAGACCCACGTCTCGCTGTTCGACGGCACCAACGCCGGCATCGCCCTGAAGGACAAGCCGGTGTTCAGCGTCCAGCACCACCCGGAAGCCTCGCCCGGCCCGACCGACAGCCTCTACATCTTCGATCGCTTCGCCGATCTGATGGCCAAGGCGAAGTAAGACGAAACGCCCCGCCGCAAGGCGGGGCGTTTTTCGTTTCGGCCCTGGCCTGTCACGAAACCATCGCCCAGGGTTCACGCACGGCCTTCGCGGCCCGTGTTAGCGTTCCTGCCGTTCCCCAATCCTCGCGAGGACGGCATGAGCGCCTATGAACACATCGGCGGCGAGGCCGCCGCCCAATCGGTGATCGCCGACTTCTTCGCCCGCGCCCAGGCCGACGAGCGGCTGAAGGGCCTGTTCGGCGACGACGTGGCGCCGGGCGCGCGGGCCTTCGTGGCCGCCGCCCTCGATCCCGACGCCGCCGAGACCCGCGGCGACCAGGACCTGGCTTTCGTCTGGCTGGGGGCCAACAGCCTCGAGGACGACGAACTCGACCTCGTTATCGGCCATCTCGCGGCCGCCCTAGAGGCCGCCGGGATCGACGACGAGACCATCGCCGACGTCGCCGACCAGATCGAGATCCTCCGCGACGAGTCGCTGGGTCCCGATGAGGAGGACTTCGACGACGAGGAAGGCGACGAAGAGGGGGAAGTGGCGGCCTAAAAACCTCCCCCTTTGGGGGAGGCGGCCGAAGGCCGGAGGGGGGAAGCTTTCAGCTTCCATGACCGCCCCCCACCGATCGCTACGCGATCGCCTCCCCCAGAGGGGGAGGTTCTTGCAATTACGTCCCGAACTGGGTGAACGGCACCTTGTTGAACAGCTCGCGCTCGCCGCCGCGGGGGTCGTCGGCCATGCGGGTGGTCTCGTCGAACACCAGGGTCTGGCGGCGGGGCAGGGTGTAGGGCTCCCACTTGGGGATGGCCGCGCAGTTGGGATCGCCGGTGCGGGCGAAGGCCACGAAGGCGTCCATCATGGTTTTGGACATCGCCTCGCTGCGCGGGCCGGTCCCGACGATCGCGCCCTTGGCGTCCAGCGTGCCGAACACGAGGCAGATGTCGAGGGTATGGGGCGCGCCCCAGATCCCGCCGTCCTTGGGCGACTTCCAGTCCAGTTGATAGACCCAGGCCGGCGCGCGGGTGGGGGCGCGGGCCTCCGCCTGCAGGATCGCCGCCTTCCAGGACCGGCCGGCCGTCGAGGCGGCGAAATAGACGTCCGACGGCGAATAGTGCGGGTAGAGCTTGCGGTAGGCCGCCACCACGGCGGCCGGGTCGATGTCGATGCGGGCGTTGAACTGGCCGGGCAGCTTCTCGACCACCTGGTCCCAGGTCATGTCGAACACCTTGGGATCGGAGCCGACGAAGCCGCGGGTTTCGTCGTGGGTGTTGCCGCAGATCAACGGCACGTCGAGGCCAAGGGGAGATGCGTCGGGGAAGAACGGGTGGCGGGTCAGCGACCGCTCGTCCAGCACCGGACCCATGTAGACACCGCCCGAGCCGGCCACCGGATCGACGGCCTTCAGGCCGTTCAGCAACTGGTCGGCGGGGAGGGCGCGCAGGGCGGCCAGATCATTGATCCCCAACTTTTCCAGGAACAGCTTGGCGCGCTTGGTCGCGTTGAACGGCCCGCCGGCGGTGACCTGCTGGCCGCTCATGGTGACGGCGCGGTGGAAGAGGCCCTTGGCGGCCGGCATGGCCAGCAGGGTCGCGATCTTGGCCCCGCCGCCCGACTGGCCGAACAGCATCACCCGGTCGGGATCGCCGCCGAACTGGGCGATGTTGTCCCGCACCCATTGCAGGGCGAGCACCAGGTCGAGCTGACCGACATTGCCGCTGTCGGCGACGCCGGGATCGTCGAACAGGCGGGCGAGATAGAGATAGCCGAAGGCGTTGAGGCGGTGATTGACCGTCACCACGACCACGTCGCCGCGCCTGGCGAGCTTGGTCCCCTCGTACCAGGGGCTGGCGCCGGAGCCGCCGTTGTAGGCGCCGCCGTGGATGTAGAACATCACCGGCCGCTTGCCGCCGTCGGCGAGGCCGGTCTTGCCGGCTTTCGCGGGCGTCCAGACGTTGAGGAACAGGCAGTCCTCGGACAGCGTCTCGCCGTCCTCGCCCTTGCCGGCCTGCATCGACGCCGCGCCATAGGCCAGGGCGTCGGCGACGCCGGTCCAGGGCTGCGGCTTGCGGGGCGGGGCGAAGCGGTTGGCCCCGCCGGTGTCGGCGCCGTAGCGCAGGCCCTTGAACACGTGGACGCCGTCGGCGGTGGTCGCGCCCCGCACCTTGCCGGCGGCGGTGGTCACGACCGGCGAGCGGACCGGGCCCGCGGGCTTTGCGTGGGCGGGCAGGGCGCCGGCGG
>JASGDR010000146.1:0-7864 GCA_047607095.1 Caulobacter sp. | reverse complement strand
GCGACCTCGCTCGCGGCCGCCGGAGCGCCGCTCCCGTCGACCCCGCCCCCGGCCGCGACGCGGTCGCCGCCCTTGGGCGCCTTCACCGCCGAGGCCCCGCCGTCGCAGGCCGCCAGGACGGCGGCCGAAAGGGCCAGTAGTCCGAAACGCAACGCTCCCGTCATGCTCTTTCGCTCCCCGATTTTGCAATCTTAACGATTGGTGAACGAAAAAGGAACGCGAGTCGAGTCCCCTCGTGCATCTTCCGCGCGCGGCCTTCCAGCGCGATTGCCTGCGGGCGCGAGGCGCTCTATGCGCGGAGGGGAACCGGCGGACGAGAGGCCTTCAAGGTGAGCGACATCCCGGGCGGCAAGCGCGTGCTCCTGATCGTCGGCGGCGGCGTGGCGGCCTACAAGGCGCTGGAGCTGACCCGCCTGCTGCGCAAGGCCGGCGTCGGCGTGCGGCCGATCCTGACCAAGGCCGGGGCCGAGTTCGTCACCCCGTTGTCCCTGGCGGCGCTGTCGGAGGACAAGGTCTATGACGACCTGTTCTCCCTGACCGACGAGGCCGAGATGGGCCACATCCAGCTATCGCGCTCGGCCGACCTGGTGGTGGTCGCGCCCGCGACGGCCGACCTTATCGCCAAGGCCGCGAACGGCCTGGCCGGGGATCTGGCCTCGACGACCCTGCTGGCCACCGACAAGCCCGTGCTCATGGCCCCGGCCATGAACGTGCGCATGTGGCTGCACCCGGCCGTGCAGCGGAACGTCGCCGCGCTGAAGGCCGACGGCGTTTCGTTCGTCGGACCCGACGAGGGGGCCATGGCCTGCGGCGAGTTCGGGCCGGGCCGCCTGGCCGAACCGCCGGAGATCTTCGCCGCGATCATGGCGATGCTGCGGGGACCGGCGGCGCGGCCGCTGGCCGGCAAGCGCGCCCTGGTCACGGCCGGCCCGACCTTCGAACCGATCGACCCGGTGCGGGGGATCACCAACCGTTCCAGCGGCCGTCAGGGCTACGCCATCGCCGGCGCCCTGGCCAGGCTCGGCGCCGAGGTCACCCTGGTCAGCGGGCCGGTGTCGCTGCCGACCCCGCCGGGCGTGGCCCGCGTCGACGTCGAGACGGCGCGCGAGATGCTGGCCGCCGCCCAAGCCGCCCTGCCGGCCGACGTGGGGGTGTTCGTCGCCGCCGTCGCCGACTGGCGGGTCGACGAGGTGTTCGGCTCCAAGCTGAAGAAGGACAAGGGCGGGCCGCCGGCCCTGACCTTCGTCGAGAATCCCGACATCCTGGCGACCCTGGCCGCGAGCGGTCCGAACCGGCCCAAGCTGGTCGTCGGCTTCGCGGCCGAGACCGACGACGTCGAGGCCCATGCGCGCGCCAAGCTGGCGCGCAAGGGCTGCGACTGGATCATCGCCAACGACGTGACCGAGCCGGGCGTCATGGGCGGGACGGAAAACGCCGTCCTGCTGATCGCCAAGGACCACACCGAACGCTGGGAACGCGCGTCCAAGGACGACGTCGCCCAGTCCATCGCCCAACGCATCGCGGAAGCTTTGACCTAAATGACCACCACGCCCCACATCCCCGTCGTCCAGCTGCCTCACGCCCACGGCCTGCCCCTGCCCGCCTACGAGACGGTCGGCGCCGCCGGCATGGACCTGCGCGCCGCCGTCGAGGAGGACGCGCCGCTGACCCTGAAGCCGGGCGGGCGGTTCATGGTCCCGACCGGTCTCGCCTTCGCCGTGCCGGCCGGTTTCGAGGCCCAAGTGCGGCCGCGCTCGGGCCTGGCCGCCAAGGCGGGGATCACCTGCCTGAACTCGCCCGGCACCATCGACAGCGACTATCGCGGCGAGGTGAAGGTGATCCTGGCCAATCTGGGCGCCGAAGACTTCGTCATTCGCCGCGGCGACCGCATCGCCCAGCTGGTGATCGCCCCGGTGGTGCAGGCGGCCTGGAGCCTGGTGGCCAGCCTCGACGAGACCGACCGCGGCGCCGGCGGCTTCGGCTCGACCGGCGGGCGATAAGGCTTGGATGACCCTCTCTCTGAGAGAGGGAGGGTGAGAGGTTGCGCTCTCACAGGAAAAGGCGCGGTCGTTCGGCCGCGCCTTTCTTTTTCCGGATCCAGTTGTTCGGGCCGAGGCTTGTTGGCGGAGCGGTGCGGGTTTGCCGGCAAGCGGTGAAACCTCTCACCCTCCCACGCCTTCGGCGCGGGCCCCTCCCTCTCTCAAAGAGAGAGGGGGTTCAATGCGTGCTCAGGCCGACCAGCAGGTAGCCGCCGAAACCGGTCGCGAAGGCGGCGGCGGCCAGCCACAGCATGGGGCGGACCAGGGGCATGGGCGGGGGAGCGTTCATCGGGGGCGCGTCCTTGGCGCGTTCGGCCGAAGCTCGGCCTGTCTTCGAATACGCGCGGCCCCGTCCCCCGGTTGCGGCCGTGCGGCTGTTTTTATCTCACGATTCGCGTCAAAGATGCAAAATCGCCAAATACTCTGAAGCGGAGCCCCCGCTCCACTGTATTCAATAATAATCAGAACACGGACGAATATCGACGGATTTGATCTGTCGAGTCAAAACCTGCGACAACACGCCGCACCTCTGCTTCTGTCCTTACGGCAGAATGATTTGATCGCGCTAAACAATCAAGAACGCTGTTCATTGCCGGGTTTGCGTGTTCATGAATAACATCCATTAATCCGCATCGGCGAAACTTTTCCCAACACTATCCTGGGAAGTCTCGACATGCTCAGCAACCTCAAGGTGGCGCACAAGCTGCTGCTGGCCTTCGCCGTGCTGGTGGCGGCCGTGGCCGGAGCCGGGGCCCTGGCCTGGAGCGGCCTGGCGTCGATCCAGCGGGTCACCGCCCTCAACGCCCACAGCTACGACTATCTGGCGGTGGTCGAGAAGGCCGGCGCCGACCTTGTCGAGCAGCAGAACGCCGCGCGCGGTTTCGTGGCCAGCCTGGATCCGTCCTTCGTCGAGAAGTACCAGAGCTACCAGGGCAAGTACGACGAGGCTTTCAAGGCCCTGGCCGCCGGGGCCGAGGACGAGGCCGAGAAGGCCAATCTCGACCAGCTGACCCAGGCCGTGAGCGTGTTCCGGACCGAGACCCTGGCCCAGATCGCCGACGCCAGGGATCCCGCCGGGCTGGAGGCCGCCCGCGTCGGCATCGGCAAGAGCGGTCGCCTGACCAATGTGCGCAAGGTCCTCAAAGCCATCGACGAGGCCGAGCAGGCCCAGCTGTCCCAGCGCACCGAAGAGCAGAAACGCGCCTTCGCCGGCGCGGGTCTGGCCCTGGCCCTGGGCGGCGCGGCCGCCGTCGGCATCGCCGTGCTGATGGGCTGGCTGCTGGCCCGCAGCATCGCCGCCCCGGTCGACGCCATGACCTCGGCCATGCGCCGCCTGGCCGGCGGCGACAACGCCGTGGCCGTGCCGGCCCTGGGCCGCAAGGACGAGATCGGGGCGATGGCCCAGGCCGTGCTGACCTTCAAGGAGGCGGCCGTCGAGAAGCTGCGGGTCGAGGGCGAGGCCGCCGATCAGCGCCGCCTGGCCGAGGCCGAGCGCGGCGCCAACGAGGCCGAGCGCGCCGCCGCCGCTCGCGAGCAGGCCGGGGTCGTGGCCCAGGTCGGCGGGGGACTGGAGCGCCTGGCCCAGGGCGACCTGACCGCGCGCCTCGACCACGCCTTCCCGCCCGCCTATCGCAAGCTGCAGGACGACTTCAACGCCGCCATGCAGCGGCTGCAGGAGACGATGAGCGTGATCACCGGCGCGGTCGGCGGCATCCGCGCCGGCTCGGGCGAGATCAGCCACGCGGCCGACGACCTGTCGCGCCGCACCGAACAGCAGGCCGCCAGCCTGGAAGAGACCGCCGCGGCGCTGGACGAGATCACCGCCACGGTCCGCCGCGCGGCCGAGGGGGCGGGGGTCGCCCGCCGGTCGGTCGACGCGGCCCGCAAGGACGCCGAGGCCGGCGGCGCCGTGGTCGAGCGGGCCGTCGCCGCCATGACCCAGATCGAGGCCTCGTCGCGCGAGATCGGCAACATCATCGGGGTGATCGACGAGATCGCCTTCCAGACCAACCTGCTGGCGCTGAACGCGGGGGTCGAGGCCGCCCGGGCCGGCGACGCGGGCAAGGGCTTCGCGGTCGTGGCGTCGGAAGTGCGGGCCTTGGCCCAGCGCTCGGCCGAGGCGGCCAAGGAGATCAAGGGCCTGATCGGCGCCTCGGGCCAGCAGGTCGACGAAGGCGTGTCCCTGGTCGGCCAGACCGGCGAGGCCCTGCGCCGTATCACCGCCGGGGTGCTGGAGATCAACCACACCGTCGCCGAGATCGCGGCCGGCGCCCAGGAGCAGGCCACGGGCCTAGCCCAGGTGAACGTCGCCGTGAACCAGATGGACCAGGCCACCCAGCAGAACGCCGCCATGGTTGAACAGTCGACCGCCGCCAGCCACTCGCTGTCGAACGAGGCGGCCGAGCTGGCGCGGCTGGTGGGGCGGTTCAAGATCGGCGGCGGGGCGAGCGCGGGCGCGGCGAAGCGGGCGGCTTAAGAAGATCCTCTCCCTGTGGGAGAGGTGTCGGCGAAGCCGACGGAGAGGGAAGGGGCTGATGGCTTTCCGTCGTCGCGGCGGCTGAAAACGGCCCCCCTCCGGCCCTTTGGGCCACCTCCCCCAGAGGGGGAGGATCAAACAAAAACGCCCCGCCTGGCTTGCACCGGGCGGGGCGTTCTCGTTCAGCTCGGATCAGGCGATCACGCCCCCGGCGGGACCGGGAAGCCGCGGTCGCGCATCAGGGCGCCGATCTTCACGTCGCGGCCGCGGAAGGCGCGGAACTGCTCGGCCGGATCGACGGAGTTGCCGCGCGACATGATCGTCTTGATCAGGCGTTGGCCGGTGGGCTTGTCGTAGAAGCCGCCCGGCGCCTCCTGGAAGGCCTCGGCGACGTCGGCGGTCAGGGTGTCGGCCCACAGGTAGCTGTAGTAGCCGGCCGAGTAGCCGTCGCCCGAGAACACGTGACCGAACTGCGGCGTGCGGTGCCGCATGACGATCTCCTTGGGCATGTTCAGCTTGGCCAGTTCCTCGCGCTCGAACTTGTCGGGATCGATGTCGACGCCGCCGGCCAGGTGCAGCTTCATGTCGATCAGGGCGCTGGCCAGGTACTCGGTGGTGTCGAAGCCCTGGTTGAATGTCGAGGCCTTCTTGATCTTGTCGACCAGGGCCTGGGGGATCGGCTCGCCGGTCTTGAAGTGGACGCAGAATTTGTTGAGCACTTCCGGGGTGGAAAGCCAGTGCTCGTTCAACTGGCTGGGGAACTCCACGTAGTCGCGGGCGACGTTGGTGCCCGACACGGTCGGGTAGGTGACGTCGCTGTTGAGGCCGTGGATGGCGTGGCCGAATTCGTGGAACAGGGTGTTGGCGTCGTCCCACGAGATCAGCACGGGCTCGCCGGGCTCGCCCTTGATGAAGTTGGAGTTGTTGGAGACGATCGTGGCGATCGGCTTCTTGAAGCGCTCCTGGTTGCGGTAGGCGTTCATCCAGGCGCCCGAGCGCTTGGTCGGACGGGCGTAGGGGTCGAAGTACCACAGGCCCACGTGCTTGCCGCCGCGCAGGACCTCGTAGACGGTCATGTCGTCGTCGTAGATCGGCAGGCCCGAGACCTTCTTGAACTCGAAGCCGTAGACCTCGCCGGCGGCCCAGAACATGCCTTCGCGCAGCTTCTCCAGCTGCATGTACGGCTTCACCTCGTTCATATCGAGGTCGTACTTCGCCTTGCGGACCTTCTCGGCGTAGTAGCGGTAGTCCCACGGCTCGATCTTGAAGCTCGCCCCCCCATTCGCCTTGACTTCGGCGTCGACGATCGCCTGCATGTCGGCGACGTCCTTGGCGACCTGGGCGATGGCCGGGGTCCAGACGGCCTCCATCAGGGCCATGGCCTTGTCGGGCGTCTTGGCCATGGCGTTCTCGAGGCGCCAGTGGGCGTGGGTCTCGAAGCCCAGCAGCTTGGCGCGCTCGGCGCGCAGTTTGAGGATCTTGGAGATCAGGGCGTTGTTGTCGGTCGCGCCGCCGTTGTCGCCCCGGTTGACGAAGGCCTTCCACACCTTCTCGCGGGTGCCGCGCACCGGCGAGTTGGTCAGGTAGGGGTCAACGCTGGAGCGCGTGTTGACGATGATGAACTTGCCCGGAAGCTTGCGCTGGGCGGCGGCCGAGGCGGCCGAGGCCTTGATCGAGTCCGGCAGGCCGGCGAGGTCGGCTTCGGAGAGCTCGATATAGGTGTTCTCGTCGGCCAGAAGGTTCTGGCTGAACTTGGTGAACAGGCCCGACAGCTCGGTGTTGATGGCCGCGACCCGGGCCTTGGCCTCGGGCGACAGCTTGGCGCCCGAGCGCACGAAGTTGGTGTAGTAGATCCAGACGAGGCGCTGCTGCTCGGGCGTCAGCTTGGCCTTCTCGGGGCTGTTGTAGACCGCCTCGATGCGGGCGAAGAGGCCGGCGTTCTGGGTGATCTTGTCGCCGATCTCCGAGAACATGGTGTCGATCTCGGGTTCGATCGCCTGGTATTCCGGGGTGCTGAGGTTCGAACCCCAGATGCCGTAGTAGCAGGCCACGTCGTTCAGCGTGCGGCCGGTGTCCTCCAGCGCCACGATGGTGTTGGCGAAGGTCGGGGCGGCCTTGTTGGCGACGATGGCGTCGATCTCGGCCAGGTTCCGGCGCATGGCCTCCTGAACCGCCGGCTTCAGGTCGGCGACCTTCATCTTGTCGAAGGCGGGGACGCCGCCGTACGGGCCGGTCCAGGGAGCGAGCAAGGGATTGGTCTCCGCGGCGAAGGAAAGGGCGGGCGCGGCGGCGCTCGCGGCGGCGGCCGCGGCGGACGAAAGCAGGAAGGTGCGACGTTGCACGGATGGCTCTCCGTTGAGTGTGGCGGGACCCTAGGCCAAGGTCGCGGCCTCGTCACATGACAGGACCGTAACCTTTTCAAAGCCGTCGTCTTTTCGACGTCGCGGGCGCATGGACGGACGGTGCGGCCGGGTCTAATGCTCGGGACATGACCATCGGCGTTTTCGACTCCGGCGTGGGCGGGCTTTCCGTCCACCGCGCCCTCGTGCAGCGTCTGCCCCAGGCGGACTTCGTCTATCTGGCCGACCAGGCCAACGCTCCCTACGGCGGCAAGTCGGGGGAGGAGATCGTCGATCTCACCCGGGCGGGCTGCGAGCGCCTGTTCGCGGCGGGCGCCAGCCTGGTGGTCCTGGCCTGCAACACCGCCAGCGCCATCGCCCTGCGCCGCCTGCAGCAGACCTGGCTGCCGGCCTATCGCAAGCAGCTGGGCCGGCCGGTCAACATCCTGGGCATCATCGTGCCGACCATCGAGGCGGCCACGGGCCTGCCCTGGGAGCACGAGGCCGAGCGCCGCGGCGACAAGGTCGAGCAGCTCGACGTGCTGGGGGTGTTCTCCACCCAGGGCACGACCAATTCGCGCGTCTACGAGATCGAGATCGACAAGCGCAAGCAGGACCTGGCGGTGTTCTCGCAGCCCTGCCCGGACCTGGTGCCGATGATCGAGGGCGACGCCGGGGCGGTGGATCTGGCCAAGGCCGTCGAGGGCTATGTCCAGGCGCTGAAGACCCGCATCGGCCGCTATCCCGACCGCGCCGTGCTGGGCTGCACCCACTACGAGATCATCGCCGACATCTTCCGCGCCGCCCTGCCGGCCGGTACGCCGGTGATCCACCAGCCGCAGGCGACCGCCGACTCCCTGGAGCGCTACCTCGAGCGCCATCCCGAGTACGACCCCGGAACGGGCGGCGGCCGGGTGTTCCTGACGACCGGCCATCCGGGCCCGCAGAACGGCCTGGTGCAGAGCTTCTGGGGCGGCCCGCTGGAGTTCGAGAAGGCTTAGGTGTCGAAG
>JASGDR010000145.1:0-5755 GCA_047607095.1 Caulobacter sp. | reverse complement strand
GCCTTCCAGCTGTTGGTGCGCTTGGCCTTCGAATAGGAGACGTCGCCCGCGATCGTCCACTGGTCGCCGGTCCACTTGCCGTTCAGGCCGCCGGCGAACAGGTCCTTGTCCTCGCTGTACTTGGCCAGGACGGTCTTGACCGACGCCCAGGGCGTCGTGGCGGCGACGACGGTGTTGTTGATGAGGGTGTAGGACGCGCCCGCGCCGTTGTAGGACGAGTCGTTCCAACCGACGTTGGTGCCGTCGTCCATGTTCCAGTTGCCCCAGGAGCCGTCGCCCCAGACGGTCTGGTCCTGAACCTCGGTGATCTTGATCTTCGAGTAGAGGGCGTCGGCCTTCAGTTCGAAGTTGTCGGTCGGCTTCCACTGCACGCCGGTCGAAACGCCCAGGCGCTTCTGGTCGATGCGGCTGGCCGACATCTGGGCGCCCCACGGGGTGGCGTCCAGGTCGCCGTCATGATCGACGTCGCTGCTGTAGTCGCTGGCGCCGGCCGGCGGGCGGGCGGTCGAGTCGTTGTAGCCCCAGCCCGTGAACGAGCCGTAGCCGTTCTTCTGGCGCTGGCCGGTCAGGCCGACCACGACGGCCAGGTCGTCGTTGAACTTGTGCACGAACGAGCCGCTGCCGCGGTAGCCGGTCGTGTTGTAGTTCGGGATGTCCTTGCCGCCGTCGTAGAACACCGGGCCGCCGCGCAGCACGACCGCCGGGCCCTTGTAGTCCAGCGGGGCCAGGGTGTTGATGTTGATGGTGGCCGCGACGCCGCCGGCGATCAGGTCGGCCGACTGCGACTTGTAGACCTCGACGCCCGAGACGACTTCCGACGGGTAGATTTCCCAGCGGACGTTGCGGTCGGGCTCGGTGGAGGCGACTTCGCGATTGTTGATGGTGCCCAGCACGAGGCGGGCGCCGAGGCCGCGGACCACCGCCTGGCTGTCGTTGCCGCGGTCGCGGGTGGCGTTGACGCCCGGCAGGCGCGCGATCGACTCGGCGATCGTCACGTCGGGCAGCACGCCGATGTCCTTGGCCGAGATCGCCTCGACCACCTTGTCGGAGCCCTGCTTCACATCGAGGGCGTCGCGCAGGCTCTTGCGCACGCCGGTGACGACGACTTCTTCGACTTGGGTGTCGGCGACAGCGGTGTCTTGAGCCCACGCCGCAGACGAAACGGCGAGCAGGCTCAGGCCGCTGACGGCGGCGAGCAGCATGGATTGACGGGTCATCTAGTTCCCCCAATTGGAAACGCGACGCCTTCTGCGGGCGTGGCTGTTTTCTGGTTCTGTGGATTGGGACCGGCGCTAAGACCGCCGGATCAGTGGGGCGCGACGGTTCCGCGCCAAGGTCGACCGCGCCTCTTTGGGCGCTGGCGCGTCGGTTCTGCCGATCGACGCGCCAGTGCTATTTATCATATCAATCACATCTGACAAGCGTCAGGGCTGAACGAGCCTCACCACACTCGCCTTCGCGGCGACGGTCGCGGTGACGGCCGAGGCCGAACCCACGGCGTCGGCGCTCGGCGCGGTGGCCACCGTCACCGAGGTTCCCGGCATCAGGCGGGTGCGATAGACGAAGTCGGCGCCCTCGCGGACCATCGGGCGCGGCCCGACCCCGCCCAGGAAATCGCCGTCGATGAAGGCCGCCGGCTTGTCGCCCGCCGCCACCTTGAAGGTCGTCTCGACCGGGAAGGCGTAAGGCGTCGACAGCCACTGCATGCCCTGCGTGGGCTGGCCCTTGAAGTCGAACAGGGTCGAGTTCTCCCAGTTCGAGCCCGTGCCCCAGCGGGTCTTGCACTTGGTCGAGACCCAGGCCGGCTCCCAGTAGAAGACGCCCGTGCCGCCGTTGGCGAAGACCAGCTGGGTCAGGTCGGTCAGGTACTTCTTCTGACCTTCCTGGGTGGCCGGATAGCCGGGGATCAGCGAGTCCTCGCCCAGCAGGTTGGGCGAGCTGTCGGCGCCGTCGGTGGTGAAGGGATAGGAGGTCTCGACCACCACCACGTCGGCCGCATAGGTGTTGCGCAGGCGGTTGATGGTCGTTCCCAGCTGCGCCATCGAGCGCTTGGACCACTTGCTGTAGTAGCTGATGCCGATCATGTCGAAGTCGGTGACCCCGGCCTTGGCGGCGGCGGCGAACCAGTCCTCGACGGTGTCGGGCTGGGCGATGTGCAGCATCACCCGCGGCTTCTTCGCGCCCGCCGCGCCCGCGTCGCGCACGGCCTTGATGCCGGCGTTGAACAGCAGCGCGTTTCGCTCCCAGTTGATCGGATCCTTGGCCTTGGCCAGGCTGGAGACGATCTCGCCGTTGGTCTCGTTGCCCACCTGGACGAGGTCGGGCATCAGGCCCTGGGCGTCCAGCTTGCGCAGGGTGTCGTAGGTGAAGGCGTAGAGCGCCTTGGCCTGGTCGGGCGTCGACAGCCCTTCCCAGGCCTTGGGGGCCAGCTGCTTGTCGCCGTCGGCCCAGTCGTCGGAATAGTGGAAGTCGAGCAGCACCTGCAGGCCCGCGGCCTTGGCGCGCTTTATGCTGCGGACCACGTCCTCGGGGTTGGAGTACTTGGTCCACCGCGGGTCGTTCCACAGGCGGATGCGGGCGATGTTGGCGCCGGCCTGCTTGAAGAAGGCGTACTGCTCGACCTTGCGGTCGCCGTCGCGATAGACCGCGCCGCAGTCGTCCATTTCGTTGGCGTAGGAGATGTCGACGCCCAGATAGGTCTTCGGCGGCAGGGCCTGCGGGCCGGCGGCCAGGGCGCTGGTCGAGGCCAGCAGCCCGGCGATCAGGCCAAGGCCCAGCTTCTTAAGTCCCGACATGGCGTAGGCTCCCGTTCGATTTTTCCCGCCGCCATGCAGGCGCGGCGGATTTGCGGGCGGAATATCTTCGTATTGATATTACAAATCAAGCCACAGAACCGGCTGGTCATGTTTCGTCACGAACGGGCGGCCCCTTCCCTCCTTGCGCTCGCATTCAGGAATGCTTGTCATCCCGGCCGCAGCGAAGCGGAGCGCCGGGATCATAATTTGGAGAGCCCTTGACTCCAAAACGGCTTCGCCTGATATTTCTGTCATGACAGAAATTGCCGACACCACCAGGAAACTCCCCGCCGCGGTCGAGCAGTTCGTCCTGCGCTGGGGCGACATGGGCGGCCAGTGGGGCGTCAACCGGTCCGTCGCCCAGATCCACGCCCTGCTCTACCTGGCCGAAAAGCCGATGACGGCCGAGGACATCGCCGAGACCCTGGGCCTGGCGCGATCCAACGTCTCCAACAGCATCAAGGAGCTGATCGGCTGGAAGCTGATCCGGCGCGTGCCGGTGCTGGGCGACCGCCGCGACCACTACGAGGCCGAGGCCGATCTCTGGCTGATGCTCACCCGCATCGCCGAGGGCCGCAAGGAGCGCGAGATCGACCCGATGGTCGAGGCCCTGACCCATGTGCTGGCCGCCGCCGACGGCGACCCCGCCCTGGGCAAGGTGGCCAAGAGCCGCCTGCGCTCGATGCACGAGTTCGTCAGCACGATCGACGGCTGGTACGGCCAGATGCTGACCGTGCCGCCCGCGACCCTGATGGCGCTGATCAAGATGGGAACCAAGGTCGTCGGCCTGCTGGGCCTGGGCCGCAAGCCGCCGTCATAGGGCGGCGCTCCCGGAACGGGGCGTCGGGGGACGCCTCAAAAATTTTGACCATCAATTTCTGTTTTTACAGAAATAACTGAGAATACGGGGAAGTCAGATGTTCGGTCTCGCAGCACATCAGGGTCCGCGCCGGGCGCGCCAAGCCGGGCGGCCCGCCGTCGCCGAAAGCCTGCGTGATCTGCGCTTCGCCGCCCTGCTGGGCGCCGAGGCCTGGGCCGCCCTGCCGCCGACGGTGCGCGAACGCTTCAGCAAGCGCCTGGCGCCCGGCCTGGCCGTCACCTACGCCGGCGAGATCGTCGAGAGCCGCCGCAACGCCGCCGGCTGGATCCTGGCCCAGCTGTGCCGCCTGATCGGCGCGCCCCTGCCCCTGGGCGACGACCTGGGCGTGGCGGCGGTCGTCACCGTGACGGAAGACCACGAGGCCGGCGGCCAGTTCTGGACGCGCATGTACGGCCGCGCCCACGGCTTCCCGCAGGTGATCCACAGCAGCAAGCGGTTCGCCGGCCCGACCGGCCTGGAGGAATATCTCGGCGGCGGCTTCGGCATCGCCCTGGCCGTCGGCGCCGACGACCGCGCCCTGCATTTCCACAGCGACCACTACTTTTTCGCCCTCGGCCCCGTGCGCCTGAAGCTGCCGGTCTGGCTGGCGCCCGGCGCGCTGACCATCAGCCACGTCGACCGGCCCGACGGGCGGTTCGACTTCGTCCTGAGCCTTCACCACCCCCTGCTGGGCGAGGTGATGCGCCAGGTCGGCGTGTTCCGCGAACGCGCCGCGACCCACGTCCTGGAGGTGACGCCATGAACGACCTGATCTGGATCCTCGTCTTCGCGCAGGTGGCGATGGGCGGCTTCGACACGCTCTATCACCACGAACTGACCCAGCGCCTGGCGTGGCGGCCGTCGCAGAAAAGCGAGCTGATGCTGCACGGCGTCCGCAACCTGGCCTACGGGGTGATGTTCGCCGCCCTGGGCTGGAGCCGCCCCGAAGGCGTCTGGGCCCTCGCCCTGCTGGCCCTGATGGCCGGCGAGCTGGTCATCACCCTGTGGGACTTCGTCGAGGAGGACCGCAGCCGCAAGCTGCCGGCCAGCGAGCGCGTGCTGCACACCCTGCTGACCCTGAACTACGGCGTCGTCCTGGCCCTGCTGACGCCGCGCCTGCTGGCCTGGGCGCAGCGGCCGGCCGACCTGGCGCCGGCCTTCCACGGCGTCTGGAGCCTCCTCTGCGCCGTCGCCGCCGTCGGCGTGGTGATCTCGGGCCTGCGCGACCTCGCCGCCGCCGCCCGCACGGGCCGCATCGCCGCCGACGACCCGACGCCGCTGGTCGCCGCCATTCCGCCGCGGCGCGCCGTCCTGGTCACCGGCGGCACCGGCCTGATCGGCGCGCGGCTGGTCGCGGCCCTGGTCGGCGCCGGCCACGAGGTGACGGTGCTGACCCGCGCCAGGGCCAACGCCGCCGCCCTGCCCGCCCCGATCCGCATCGTCACCGACCTTTCCCAGATCGCCGACGACACGCGGCTGGACGCCGTCGTCAACCTGGCCGGCGAGCCGATCGCGGACGGTCTGTGGACGATCGCCAAGCGCCACCGCATCGTCCGCTCGCGCGTCCGCGCCACGCAAGGCCTGGTCGCCCTGATCGCCCGCCTGGAGAAGAAGCCGAAGGTGCTGGTCAGCGGTTCGGCCATCGGCTGGTACGGCCTGCGCGGCGACGAGCCGTTGACCGAGGCGGATGAGGGCGCGCCGTGCTTCTCGCGCTTCATCTGCGCGCTGTGGGAGAAGGCCGCGATCCGCGCCGAAGCCCACGGCGTGCGCGTGGTGCGCCTGCGCATCGGCCTCGTGCTGTCCACCCAGGGCGGGATGCTGTCTCGCATGCTGACGCCGTTCGAGTACGGCCTGGGCGGGCCGTTCGGGGCCGGCCGGCACTGGATGAGCTGGATCCACCTGGACGACGTGGTGCGGATGATCGCCCATGCGATCGCCACGCCGCAGTGGAAAGGCGCGGTCAACGCCACGGCGCCGCGGCCGGTGACCAACCGCGCCTTCGCCGCCGCCCTGGGCCGGGCCTTGAACCGCCCCGCCCTGCTGCCAGCCCCCGCCTGGCCGCTGCGCGCGGCGCTGGGCCCGTTCGCCGACGAACTGCTGC
>JASGDR010000144.1:0-5523 GCA_047607095.1 Caulobacter sp. | reverse complement strand
TGGCGTAGGGCGGGCCGTCGTGCAGCACGAACAGCGGCGCGCCGTCGGCCTGGCGCTTGGCGCGCACCGCGCCGTAGAGACCCTTGTCGGACAGGGCCGCCCAGCCCTCCAGGATCTCGGGCTCCTTCTTGGGCAGGCCCGCGCGCATCGGGAACGGCGTGTCGGGAAGGAAAACGGTTTCGCGGTAGTCGCGGGCGGGCGCGGCGTCGTCGGCCATGGGAAGGCTATCCAGCTCTGGAATGTCGGAAGAAGGGCGGGTGAACCCGGCGCGCGCTGGAGGTCTCGTCCTGCGGCGTCACGCCGGGCGGATAATTCGCGCGATCTTCCGAACGAAACTCATGGTCGAGGGGATAGCAGAGCGGGCGCCGCGCGCAAAGGGGAGCCTGACACGGAAACGGCCGCCGCTGGGAGGCGGCCGTCCATTCAGTGCGTGGTCCTCGTCCTTCGACAGGCTAAGGATGAGGACCAATTTAGGCGCGGCTATTCATTTGAACCTCACCCTGAGCCTGTCGAAGGGCGAGGTTCACACCGCGGAAGATCAGCCCAGCTTGGCCAGGTCTTCTTCGCTGATGTCGGCGCTGGAATAGACGTTCTGGACGTCGTCGTCCTCGTCCAGGGCGTCGAGCAGCTTCATCAGCGTGGCCACGGAGTCGCCGGTGACCTCGTTCAGCAGCTTGGCCTTCCAGACGATCTTGGTCGAGGAGGCTTCGCCGAACTTGGCTTCCAGGGCGGCCGAGACCTCGTTGAGGTCTTCGAAGGCGGTATAGACGGTGTGGCCGCCGTCTTCGCCCATGTCGCTCTCGACGTCCTGGGCGCCGGCCTCGATGGCGGCTTCCATCATGTCGTCTTCGCTGGCCTTGGACGCCGGATACTCGATCTGGCCCAGACGGTCGAAGTTGAAGGTCACCGAGCCGGTGGCGCCCAGGTTGCCGCCGTACTTGCTGAACAGCGAACGGACGTTGCTGGCCGCGCGGTTCTTGTTGTCGGTCAGCACCTCGACGATCACGCCGACGCCGCCCGGGCCCATGCCCTCGTAGCGGATTTCGGTGTAGTCGCCGGCGTCGCCCATCTGCGACTTCTTGATGGCGCGTTCGATGACGTCCTTGGGCAGGCTTTCGGCCTTGGCGTTGTTCACAGCCAGACGCAGGCGCGGGTTCATGGCCGGGTCGGGCAGGCCGGTCTTGGCCGCCACGGTGATTTCACGCGACAGCTTGGAGAACAGCTTGGAGCGCGCGGCGTCGGCGCGGCCCTTGCGGTGCATGATGTTCTTGAATTTCGAGTGGCCGGCCATTCGGAGGCTCTTCTCTAATATGTGACGATGAAAGGGTTGGCGGCGCTTCTACCGCTTCGGGGCGCGTCTTGTCACCCCGGGGATGGAACTGACGGCGGCGCTCAACGGTTGAGACCGAGCCGAGTTCCATAGTTCGGGGGCGCGTCGGGCGCCGGCTCGGCCGGAGTACGGACCTTCATGCGTAGACTGATGCTCGCCGCCATCGGCGCGGCCCTGCTGGCGGCCGCGCCCGCCGCCATCGCTCAATCTCCCCAGTCGCACCCGCCGGGACACGGCGACCAGGGCCCCGGCCACGGAAGCAGCCCGGGCCCGGGTCCGAGCAAGCCGACGCCCTCGCCCGGCCCCGGACGTCCGGGCGGTCCGGACTACGGCCACTGGGACAACCACTGGGGCGCCCGCCCGCCCGCGCCGCCCTCGCACTGGAAGAAGCACAACAGCTGGTACCGTCACGTGCGCGCCTGCCAGCAGCGCTATCGCAGCTACAACCCGCGCACCGACACCTACCGCGTGCGACCGGGCGTCTATCGCCGCTGCCTGCTGTAGTCCGGAGAATGAACCTCGCCCCGTCGACGGGCGAGGTTCGCCTTTCCTCACGCCACCTTCAGCTCGACGACGACGTTGCCGCGGGTGGCCTTGGAGTACGGACACACCTGATGGGCCTTGTGCAGCAGGTCCTCGGCCACGGCGCGATCGACTTCGGGCGCGTTCAGCGTCAGGCGCACGCCGATGTGGAAACTGACGTCGTCCTTGATCAGGTCGACCTCGCTGTCGAGGCTGTGCTCGCCCAGCTTGACGCTCTGGCTGCGGGCCACCAGGCCGAGCGCGCCCAGGAAGCAGGCGGCGTAGCCGGCCGCGAACAGCTGCTCGGGATTGGTGCCTTCGCCGTTGCCGCCAAGGGACTTGGGATAGCCCAGCTGGACGTCCAGGTGGCCGTCGTCGGTCTTGGCGGTTCCCTGGCGTCCGCCCACGGCGTGGGCCTTGGCGGTGTAGACGGTGGTGTCGGTCATGAACGGGCTCCTGTGGCTGGCCTCGGAAGGAGGTTGGGCCCGGGATCGTGACGGATGCAAGCTTGAGTGGATCGCGAGACGCCGCCTCATGGACAGGTCGAGCCGCGCAATGATAAGGCGAGCCGACATTGTTCGGGGGCTGAAATGAACACCTTCACGCGCATCGGCGCCGCGTTTCTGGCCGCCGCCTGCCTGACCGCGCCGTCGCTCGTCCTGGCCCAGACGCCCACCGCCGCCAAGCCCGCGCCCGTCGCCGCCCGCCCCGCCACGCCCGAGCAGATCGCGCTGGGCCGACGCCTGATGCGGGCCATGAACATGGAAACGGGGATCACCCAGACCCTGGACCTGCTGATCGCCCAGACCCGCGAACAGACCCTCGGCCAGGTCAGGACCCTGCCGATCGAGAAACAGCGCCCGGTGATGGACGCCTTCGCCGGCGCGATCGAAGCGCCGCGCCTGCGCCTGTCCGAAGGCATCCTCGACGACCTGGCCGGATACTACGGCGCCCAGATGACGGTCGAGGAGATCAACGACCTGGTCGCCTTCTACGAGACGCCGCTGGGCCGGAAGGCGGTGCTGACCCCCGCCACGATGACGCCCACGGAGAACGAGCAGCTGGGCGCCTACGCCATCGAGCATCCGCAGTTCATGCGCATCCTCGAGTTGGGGCCGGGCTCCATGGAGACGACCCGGTCCTCGCTGCAGCGGCGCGGACCGATCTTCCGCGCCGCCTTCACGAAGAACTACTGCGCCAACCTGGGTAAGATCGGCATGACCAACACCTCCTGCCCCAAGCCGGCGGCGAAGAAGAAGTAGGCGCGTCTAGACCACCGGCACCGACTGCCGGAGACGGCCGCCGACGCGGATCGGCTCGACCCGCACAGCCAGGCCCGTGCGGTCGTCGGTTTCGACGAACACGCCGCAGATCGTGGCCGGGCCGCTGGCCGGCTGGTAGCGGCCGCCGCTGATCTTGGTGGTGAAGCGCCGCAGGGGCTCTTCCTTCTGGTTGCCGATGACGCTGTCGTAGTCGGCGCAGGCGCCGGCGTCGGTCTGGTAGGCCGTGCCGCCGGGCAGGATCTGGCAGTCGGCGGTCGGCACGTGAGTGTGGGTGCCCACGACCAGGCTGGCGCGGCTGTCGCAATAGTGGCCCATGGCCATCTTCTCGGACGTCGCCTCGCAGTGCATGTCGACGATCACGGCGTCGGCGACCTGGCCCAGCGGGGCCTTGTCGAGCTCACGGTCGGCGGCGGCGAACGGGTCGTCCATCGCGTCCATGTGCACCCGGCCCAGCAGGTTGACGACGAAGACGGTCTTGCCGCTGTCGGTCTGGAACAGATGGCTGCCGCGCCCCGGGGCGTCGGACAGGATCGGATAGTTGGCCGGACGGATCAGGCGCGGTTCGCGCACGATGTAGGTCAGGGCCTCGCGCTGGTCCCAGCTGTGGTTGCCGAGCGTCAGGCAGTCGGCCCCGGCGTCGAACAGCTCGCGGGCGGTGTTCTCGGTGATGCCGAAGCCCGCGGCGGCGTTCTCGGCGTTGATGATGACGAACTCGAGGCCCAGCTGGCGACGGAGGCCCGGCAGGTGGTCGGCCAGGCCGTCTCGGCCCGACTTGCCGACGACGTCGCCGAAGAAAGCAAAACGCATGATCGATCAGTCCTTTCGGACCTCGATATACTCGTTTTCGGTAAGAATGGCGTCCAATCGTTGATCGTGCGCCTCGTCGGGCAGATTGCGGGTCTCCTGACCGTGATAGGCCAGCCCCAGCACGAAGACGGGCTTGCGGGCCCGCAGGGCTTCCAGCGCCCGGTCGTAATAGCCCCCGCCCTGCCCCAGGCGGCGGCCTTCGCGGTCCCAGGCCAGCAGCGGGGCGACCACCAGGTCGGGCTGCACGATCGGGTTTTCGGCAACGGGCGCGACCAGGCCGATGGCGTCGCGCGCCAGGGGCTCGCCGGGCGTCCAGGCGCGGAAGAACATGCTGCCGCCCTTGCCGTGCGGATCGGCGCCCTCGACGCTGGGCAGGGCGAGGGTCCAGCCCTGCTCGGCCAGCCAGTCGGCCAGGGCGCGGGCGGAAACCTCCGATCCGAGGCCGTGATAGAGCGCGGCGACCTTGCCCTGCGGCTGCGGGAAACGCGCCGACAGCGGCTCGCGCCCCGCGTCGACCAGCATCCAGTCGGCCTCGGGATGCTCCAGGGCGAGCTGTTTGCGGCGGTTGCGCACGAAGACGCGCAGGGCGGTCTTGGCGGCGGCGGGGTCGGCGATGGTCATCGCGACCTTCTAGAGCCTGGCGGGCTTTGGGGGAAAGGGTGGCGGCGCCGCGAAGAACCGTGAAGACGTTTCAATCCACTCGAACCTGGTAGCCAGGTGGGCGCCGTATTCCCGCAGCCACGGCCACGGGAGGGAACAGCTCCCTAGAGAGTCGATTAAGGTCCCTGGGATTAGAAATCTTCGACGAGAGCCGCAGCACGACCCGCCGCTGGATAAGATAGTGGGTCGGGGGCTCCGGCGCCAGCGCCGCGTTGACGCGGCCCCCGATTTACCCCGCCGCCAGCTTCTCGATGCGCTCGGCGGCGGCGTCGATGGCCTTGATGGCGCGGATTTCGACGCGGGTCTGTTCGTTCTGCAGACGGGCCAGTTCCGACTGGTTGTGGGCCAGGCGCAGCTTCAGGTCCGACAGTTCGTCGGCCAGCAGCAGGGCGCCCATCAGGAAGAGGCGCGTCTCGCCCAGTTGCCCGACCTCCTGGCTGACCTGGCGGACCTGGCGGTCGAACAGGCGCGCGATCTCTAGGAGGTGGGCCTCCTGGCCGTCTTCGCAGCCGACGGTGTAGGGGCGGCCGTTCACGTGGATGGTCAATTGCGCCATGGGCTCAGGCCTTCGCGGGCGGGTCGGGGTCGAAAGGCGGGTCGTCCTCGTCGAACGGCGGCTCCAGATCGTCCTCGACGTCGTCGGGAGCCCCCTCCTCGTCGTCGTGAACGCCCTCGCCGATCAGGCTTTCGTCGCCCAGGGCGGCGCGGATCTCGGCGATGGCGCGGCCCAGGGCCTCGCTGGCCTGCTCGCCGGCTTCCTCCAGGGCGCGTTCGCGCACGCGGGCGGCCTCGAGGTCGGCGGCCAGCTGGGCGGCCTTCTCGACCACGGCCGCGTCGGCGGCGGCCGCCGCCTCCGGAAACAGCTCGCCGGACGTCGGTTGAACGGCCGCGCGCGCGTGCTCGGCCCGCTCGGCGGCGATC
>JASGDR010000143.1:0-2590 GCA_047607095.1 Caulobacter sp. | reverse complement strand
GGACGTAAACCCATCCATCGGGAGCTTGCCTGCCATAGGCTCCCGCCCGTCCGAGGGTCCGCGCCGCATGCACGCCTGGCAGCCAAGAAACGGGGCGCATTGCATGGGGAAGGGGTGAAGGGCGGAAGAGGCCCGCGCGCCCCGGCCTGAGGGATAACGATCGCGCGGGGCGTTCCAGCTTCGTCGAAACGGTACTTAGAACTCACACATCCGGGCGAGGCCCGGACGCCCCGCGCCCTCTCCATCAGCTCAGCGGATTTCCGCGTGAGGTTGCGAGGCCGTGCGTCCTTCGAGGCTCGCCTTTCGGCTCGCACCTCAGGATGAGGAATTCAGTGCGCCGAGGGCCTCATCCTGAGGCGCCCGCACAGCGGGCCTCGAAGGACGCACGGCGCAGACCAGGATGCTCCCCCTCTGGGGGAGCTGTCGCGGAGCGACTGAGGGGGCGCACAGGGCGTTCCGATCGCGCGAAGCAGAATGAGGAAAGAAGGGTGGAGGCCCGGCCCGGAATCGAACCGGGGTAAACGGATTTGCAGTCCGGCGCGTAACCACTCCGCCACCGGGCCACCGGGTCGACACGCTTGCGTCGGCGAAGAGGGGGTCTGGCTATCAGAGGTCGGGCGGCGTCGCAATGGCCAACTTTGCTTCATCCCCAGCGATCGCGCCCGGCGTGGCGCCGCGGACGCAAGGCCAGCCCTCAGCCGGGTTTCCCGGCCCGCGTCAGGTGCAGGCCGGCGATCAGGGCCAGGGTGACGAGCGCCAGGGCGCCGGCCAGCCAGACGGCCGGGCGCACGTCGTGCTCGCCGACCAGCAGGGCGGCCAGCAGCGGTCCGGCCGCGCAGCCCAGCAGGCTGGCGCCGGGGCCGAGCAGGGCCGCGCGCCGGCTGGGGTCGGCCTCGATGGCCAGCGGCGTCAGGAACGGCGAGGCGAACAGCCAGGCGAAGCCGAACAGGCCCGAGGCGGTCAGGAAGGCCGGCGCCGGCGGCAGGGCGGCGAACACCAGCAGGCAGGCCGCGGCCGCGACCACGCCCGCGGCCAGGGATGCGAACCACGAGACCCGTCCGGCCAGGGCCGTCGCCGCCGAGCCGCCGGCCACCTGGGCCGCCAGCGAGATCGAGAAGGCCAGGCCCGCCACCTTCGGCGCGTGCCCCGCCTGGCGCGACAGCGGCTCGGCGTAGATCCACAGGGCCAGGATGAAGGCCTGGAAGCAGAACACCGCCAGCAGGGCGACCCAGCCGCGCAGGTTCGGCAGGCCCTTGGGCGTGTCGTCGGGCGCGTCGGCGCTTTGGGGCAGGGGGCTCCAGGCGCGCGGCGCGGCGAAACCGGCCAGCACCGCCGAAGCCGCCAGGCCCGTCAGCGCGACGAAGCCGCCGTCCGGTCCGAAGCGGTCGACGACCAGGGCGCTGAGGGTCGCCACCACGGCCAGCTGGATCAGGGTCTGGACCGTCAGGTAGATCCCCGACCAGCGGTCGGGACGCGGCGAGCGCACGATCATGCCGGTCACCACCCAGATCAGCGCGCCGGCCGGCAGGCCCGCCGCGGCGCGCACCAGCACCAGCAGGCCGCCGTCGACCCGCGTCGAGGCGAGGTTCAGCGCCGCCAGGAAGCAGCCGCAGGCGATCGCCGCCGGGCGCAGCCGCCGCGCGCCGAAGGCCGGGCCCAGCAGCGCCGCCCCGATCCCCATCGTCGCCAGCTCGGCCATGCCGGCCAGGCCGATCTCCATGGCGCTGAGGCGGCCCGTCGCCTCCAGCCCGCCCAGCAGCAGCGGTCCGACGCCGGGAAACAGCACGCCCGCGACGCCGATCCACAGCACCGCCAGGCGCTCGCTCAGGCTCGGCGTCGGCCCGATCCAGGCCTGCGCCGGTGAGGTCTCGCCGCTCAATAGCGAGCCCGCAGATAGAGGCCGTAGGTGCGCGGCGGCCCCATGCTGAAGGCGTCGAAGCCCAGGCCCTCGATGGCGGTGATGTCGAGGATGTTGGTCTCGTCGAACAGGTTCTTGCCCCACACGCCCACTTCGTAGCGCCCGCCGTCCAGCTTCCAGCCGATCTGGCCGTTGACGAAGGTTCGGGCCTCGTCGCTCAGCCGTTCGGTGTTGGCGGTGTCGAAATAGACCTTGGAGCGATGGGTGAAGTCCAGCTGTCCGGTGAACTCGCCGATCGGCAGCGGCCGCTCGTAGCGCACCGCGCCGTTGAGGCTGACCTTCGGAGCCGAGGGCAGGCGGTTGCCCGAATAGTCCTCGCCCACCGAGACGAAGTCCTCGTATTCGGCGTGCAGCAGCGAGGCGCCCAGGGTCAGCGACAGGCCCCGCATCGGGCGGGCCTCCAGCTCGGCCTCGGCCCCGTAGACGCGGGCGGCCGAGGCGTTGGTGAAGTACTGCACGGTCAAGAGGCCGCGCTCGATGGTCGTGTAGACCTGCAGGTCCTTGTAATCGTAGTAGAACGCGGCCGCGTTCAGGCGCAGGCGGCGGTCGAGGAACTCGCTCTTGGCCCCCACCTCGAAGGCGTCGACGGTCTCGTCGGCATAGGGCTCGAGGTCGGCCTCGTCGGCGGTCTGGCCGGTGAAGAAGCCGCCGCTCTTGTAGCCGCGATTGTAG
>JASGDR010000142.1:0-2839 GCA_047607095.1 Caulobacter sp. | reverse complement strand
TCAGGCCCATGCCGCGGGCCAGGCCCGTCAGGAACAGCACCGGCTCCTTGACCTTGCCCGGCGTGGCGGCCGCGCCGCGCGCCTCGGCGTCGGTCAGGATCGCCTTGATCACCGCCTTCATGTCGCCGCGCACGCCCGCGCCGTTGTTGGCGAAGACCGCCGCCACGCGCCCGACATAGGCCGGCGACGGATTGGCCAGGACCAGCTGCTGGATCAGCCGTTTGCTGATGAACGGACCGGTGTTGGGGTGGTTGAACACCGTGTCGACGACCGCGTCGACATTGGCCTGCGGCGTGGCGTCGGCCGCGATGGTCGCGCCCAGGAACGTCTTGGCCTTGGCGTCGAACCGGGCCGTGTTGACGATCATCGGCTTGGAGTAGTCGATCTTCGTCCCGTCGGTGATCGCCGCGCCGTCGAGGCGGGCGTAGGTCCACCCCGTGAGGGCGCGGGCCACCTCCTTGACCTCGGCGTTGCTGTAGGTGGCGATCACGGCCCCGTCGGCGCCGGTCTTGGCCGTGCCGTCGGCGTTCAGCAGCACCGTGCCCACCGAGAACAGCTGCATCAGCTCGCGGGCGTAGTTCTCGTTGGGAGCCGACTTGTTGCTGTCGACCATGTCGAGGAAGTTGCCCATGAACGGGTTCAGGGTCGCCTCGCGCAGGATGTCCTTGTAGTTCCCGAAGGCGTTGCTCAGCAGGATCTGGTTGAAGGTCGCCAAGCCCGCGGTGGTGTGCACTTCCAGGTCGGAGGCCACCACGATCTGCGACAGGGCGAAGGCCACGCGCTGGCGCAGCTGGTCGTCCTTGCCCATGGCGTTCGAATAGAACCGCATCGACATCGGCAGGGCGCCGAAGTTGTCGCGGTTGCAGTTGCTGAGATCCGCGCCCGTCAGCCCCTGGGCCGAGCAGTAGGTGGTCGCGACCGGCCTGGCGGCGATGTCGGCGTAGGTGCTGCCGCTCAGGGCGAACTGCTGGTCGATCCAGGCCGAGGCGCTCTTGGCGGCCACGATCTCGTCGATCAGGGCCGGGGTCGGGCCGAAGCTGGCCTGCTTGGCCAGGCGCGCGGCCTCGGCGGCCGAGATCACGACGGGGACGGGCGGGGTGGTCGGCGCGGCGGCGCCGCTGTTCTGGGGCACCGCCGAACCGCCGCCGCCTCCGCCGCCGCAGGCGGAAAGGGCGAGGGCCAGGCTGATCCCCGCCGTGGACGCTATCAACTGGGTACGCATTGCACAGAGGTCCTCGATCACGCCCGCGGTACGGGCGCGTTGACGCTGGAAAAAAGAGGGGTGGAAACGGCCGCTATCGGTCGGTGAAGGCGATCTCCCGGACGGCGCGGACGCCGTTCTGGCGATGGAGCTGGACGAAGACGTCGACGACGCGTTCGACATGGTCGACCACGTCCTGGCGTCGCAGGTTGGCGCCGGCCTGCAGGGCCATCAGCGCCAGCTGTTCGACGGCGCCGCGCGGATCGTCGGCGTGGACCGTGGTCATCGAGCCGGGATGGCCGCTGGAGACGGCGCGCAGGAAGCTGAAGGCCTCGGCCCCGCGCAGTTCGCCCAGGATGATGCGGTCGGGCCGCAGCCGCAGCGAGGCCTGAAGCAGATCCTCGGTTCCGACCCGCGCCTGGCTCTGCTCGCCCTTGACGGCCACCAGGCCGACGGCGTTGGCGTGGACGAGGCGGATCTCTGGGGCGTCCTCGATCAGAACGAGGCGCTGGTCGCGCGGGATCTCCTTGAGCAGGGCGTTGAGGAAGGTGGTCTTGCCGGTCGAAGTGCCGCCGCTGACCACGATGTTCTTGCCCGCGCGTACGGCGGCCGACAGGAAGCCGCGCACGTCGCCCGCGTCCAGCAGGGCGCGCAGGGCCGCGTCCGGCCGCTCCCGCGCGGCGGTCGCGCGGTCGAAGGCGCCGGCCCGGGCGTAGTCGTCGAGCGACAGGTCCGAGACCACGTGCTTGCGGATGGCCATGACCACGCCGTCGCGGGTGGCGGGCGGCGCCACCACCTGCATGCGCGCGCCGTCGGGCAGCACGGCCGACAGCAGGGGATGCTCGCGGCTGACCCCCTGATGGACCAGCGCGGCCGCCTGGCGCGCCAGCCGCCAGAGGTTGGTTTCGTCCAGCTCGGGCGCGGCGACCGGGGCGACGGCGCCGCCCAGCCGCTCGACCCACAGCTCGCCGGGGCGGTTGACGTAAAGGTCGGTCACCTCCGGATCGGCCAGCCACGGCGCCAGCGGCGCGAGGTAGGCCTCCAGATAGACGCCCATCGGGGCCTGGTGGCTCATCTGCCCGCCGCCCGCACGGTCGAGAAGTCCAGGTCGCGGGCGACGAAGATCGTCACCGGCGCGCCCTGCGGCGTCCGGATGGTGGGCGAGGTCTGGGTCGTCTTGGCGCTGCTGGCCAGGTTGGCGGCCTCCGACATCGAGCCGATGTAGATCTGCGAATTGGCCCGCGTGTTGCTGACGGCGGCGACGCCGGCGTTCAGCACCGAAGTCAGGATCGAACCGCCGAAGCGCGTGAAGAAGTGGCGATCGACCTTGCCGGTCAGGCCGCCGCGGCCCAGCGGGTCGGCGGCCGGCGAGCCGATCTGGACCGTCACCCCGTCCGGACGGATCACCCGGGTCCAGATGACGAAGACCCGCGAGGCGCCCATGGCGACGCCCGACTTGTACTGGCCGATCACCCGGCTGCCGCGCGGGATCAGCACCGCCGAGCCGTCGAAGCTCTTGACGTCGCGGGTGACCATGGCGCGGGCCAGGCCCGGCAGGTCGGAGTTGATCGCCGTCTCCATGACCGCCGGGATCACCGCGCCCTGGGGCACGACGGCGTCGAGGTTCTGCATGGCCGT
>JASGDR010000141.1:0-4658 GCA_047607095.1 Caulobacter sp. | reverse complement strand
GGGAGTGGTGTCGCCGAAGGCGACGGAGAGGGGTGCGGCGCAAGACTCCCCACCTCCGCAAAAGCTGACACCTGAGTTTCGAAGAGCCCCGGCTGAAAAGTCGGGGCTTTTTTCTTAGATCCTCCCCCTCTGGGGGAGGTGGCCCAGAGGGCCGGAGGGGGGACGTTCTCAGCTTTTGCGGAGGTGGGGAGTCTTGCGCCGCACCCCTCTCCGTCGCCTTCGGCGACACCTCTCCCTTCAGGGAGAGGGTTCCCCCACGGCGCTTCACGCGCTAACCCGCATCCCCGATGCCCCAGTCCGTTCGCACCGCCTATCGTGAGCGTCTCGCCGCCGGCGAGCTTCGTCCCGACGTCGCCCAGGCCGCCGCCATCGAGGCGCTGGCCCGGCTGGAAGCCGATCTCGACGGCGCCGGCGAGCCCAGCTTCTCGTTCTTCGGCCGCAAGCCCAAGAGCCAGCGCGGCCTCTACATCTGGGGGCCGGTCGGGCGCGGCAAGTCGATGGTCATGGACCTGTTCTTCGACAGCGCCCCCGTCAACCGAAAGCGCCGCGTCCACTTCCACGTCTTCATGGCCGAGGTGCACGCCCACATCGACGCCTGGCGCAAGGGCGACGCTTCGGAGCGCAAGGCCCGCTTCGGCCGCCACAAGGGCGACGACCCGATCGCGCCGACCGCTGAGCTGATCGCCGGCGAGGCCAGGCTTCTCTGCTTCGACGAGCTGCAGGTCACCGACATCGCCGACGCCATGATCCTGGGGCGGCTGTTCGAGGCCCTCTTCGCCGAAGGGGTAACCCTGGTCGCCACCTCCAACCGTCCGCCCGACGACCTCTACAAGGACGGCCTCAACCGCCAGCTCTTCACCCCCTTCATCGCCATGCTGAAGGAGAAGATGGAGGTGGTGGCCGTGCGCGGGCCGGTGGACTTCCGCCTCGACCGGCTGCGCGCCGGCCGCACCTGGCTGTCGCCGAACGACAAGGCGACCGAGGCCGAGTTCGACAAGCTGTGGGCCGACATGCTGGACGGCGCCGAGGAGACCGGCGCGACGCTGGAGGTGATGGGGCGCAAGCTGCGCCTGCCGCGCGCCGCAGGCGGCCAGGTGCGCAGCTCGTTCGCCAGTCTCTGCCAGCAGGCCCTGGGGCCGCAGGACTACCTGGCCCTGGCCCAGCGCTTCCACACGATCTTCCTGGAAGACATCCCGCTGCTGGTTCCGGAAAAGCGCGACGCCGCCAAGCGCTTCAACACCCTGATCGACGCCCTCTACGAGGCCGACGCCAAGCTGGTGGCCCTGGCCGCCGGCGAGCCCGAGGCGCTGTACCCGGCCGGCGACGGCGCGTTCGAGTTCGAGCGCACGGTGTCGCGCCTGCAGGAGATGCGCTCGGCGGACTATGTGGCGCGGGTGCGCGACTAGAGCGCCTCCCCGCCCGCCCGGGCCTCCTTCCGGCGCTCGGCCCGCGGTCGCGCTTGGACACTTTGTCCACGACACCCCGGCGAATAAAATTGCTAGGCGTTCCCGCAATGCGGTGCGCCTTGTTTTTCGCCGCGCGCCTGGAGCACTTCCGTGACTTGGGTAGACTTTTTTCCTATCGTTTTCTTTCCGCTCAAGATCATAGTTCTGGGCGTGGGCATGTTCTTCTCGATCAAATGGCATCACGACCAGGCGAAGAAGAAAAAGGAAAACGAGAACAAGTGAAGCGAGGGTGCGAGCGACCCGCCGGGCGCGGGGTGAAAGCCGCGTCGGTCATCGGTCGGACGCCGTCATGTATCCGGCGCGCCGCCGCGCTCTAAGCGGGCCGACGCCCCGGGCCTCACCGATCTGTCGATGCGGCCGGTTCGTCGCCGCCGGGGCCGAGGCGACCGGGAAGCGGCCTCAGAACTCCCGATCCAGCGACACCGTGAACCGGCAGGCCAGCCCCGTCCGCGCGTAGTCGATCGCCACCTGTCCGCGCAGTTCGGCGCCGATGCTGCGCTCGATCAGGCGGGAGCCGAAGCCGCGGCGGGCGGGAGCGACGACGGCGGGGCCGCCTTCCTCGCGCCATTCGAAGGTCAGCGCGCCGTCCGCCACCGCCCAGACCAGCCGCAGCCCGCCGGCCTCGGTGCTCAGCGCGCCGTACTTGGCGGCGTTGGTGGCCAGTTCGTGGAACACCATGCCCAGCGCCAGGGCCACCCGGGCGGGCAGGTTGACGTCAGGGCCGTCCATGACGATGCGCGAGGGATCGTAGGGCGCCAGTTCCTGGCCCAGGATCGGGCGCAGGCCCGCGCCCGCCCACTGGCTGTCGGTCAGGGCGTTGTGGGTCTGGGACAGGGCCAGCAGCCGCGCCTCGAAGGCCCGCACGAAGGTTTCGGGGGTCTGCATCCCGCGCAGGGTCTGGCGGGCGATGGCCTGGACAGTGGCCAGGGTGTTCTTGACCCGGTGGTTCAGCTCGTCGAGCAGCAGGCGCTGCTGTTCGCCGGCCAGCACCTTCTCGGTGACGTCCGAGCCCTCGACCAGCACGCCGGAGACCGAGCCGTCCGGCTCGACGATCGGCTGGTAGATGAAGTCGAGGAAGCGGTCCTCCAGGGGGCCGTCGGGCGTGCGCTGCAGCGCCACCTTTATCTCGCGGCCCACGAAGGCCTCGGCGCTGGCGCTGACCCTGTCGAGCAGGGCGACGAAGCCTTGCTCGACCACCTCGGGCAGGGCCTCGCGCACCGGCAGGCCCACGACGTCGCGCCAGCCGATCAGCTGGCCGTAGGCGTTGTTGACCAGGTCGAAGCGGTGCTCGGGGCCGCGCAGCACGGCCATGAAGCTGGGCGCCTGCATGAACAGCCTGCGCAGGTCCGCCCCCTGCGCCTCGGCGGCGCCGGCCCGCAGCAGCACGTCGTCCTGCAGCATGGCGATCTCGCCGCGTCCGAAGGCCACGTCCTTCAGGCGCTGGATGGCGGTGACGTCCTGGGTGTGCTGGACGATGTAGGCCGTGCGTCCGTCGGGACCGGGGATCGGGGTGTGGCTGGCGCTCCAGATGCGGTCCTCGAAGCCCCCGCCCAGATGGGCCGGCCGCTCGATGGCGTACGGAATCAGCGGCAGGTGGTCGACCTTGCCGCTGTCGCGGGCGTGCAGCAGCGACTGCTCGAGGCGGGCGCGCGACTCGCCCTCGCTGGGAAAGGCGTCGAACAGATAGGCGCCGTCGAGGTCGCTCCAGCGGCGGCCCACCACGTCGAGATAGGCCTGGTTGGCGGCCCGGTACCGCAGCTCGCGGTCGAGCATCATGTACGGGGTCGGCAGCCGATCGAACACGGCCTCGAAATCGATCGGCCCGGTCATGCGCGCGGTGTCATCCCCCATAACAGGCGTCAGATAACGCAAGCTTGGCTTGAGAGGTTCCTTGCTTCGCCCGACGGGCGAAATGCGAACGTATCTCAAGTAATGGCCGTTTCGTTGACACCCCGGCGCTCGCGCTTAAAAGCGTCCCGCAACGCACAAATCCACAGGTTGGACGTAAAAATGACAGAGACGAGCAGGGGGCTCCCAGAGCGTCCGCTGTCGCCGCACCTCCAGGTCTGGCGCTGGCACATCACCATGGCGTGCTCGATCCTGCACCGCGCCAGCCTGTTCGCGCTCTATGTCGGCGTCCTTCTGCTGGCGGGCTGGGCCCTGTCGCTGGCCTCGGGCCCCGAGCACTACGCCTGCTACGCCGGCGTCCTGGGTTCGCTGCTGGGCAAGCTGGTGCTGTTCGGCATCACCGTCGCGGTCTTCTACAACGTCGGTTACATCGTCCGTCAGAGCTTCTGGGACGTGGGCAAGGGCTTCACGCCCAAGACCGCCGACATGACCGGCCTGGCCGTGATCGCCTTCGCGATCGTCGCCGCCGTCGTGACCTGGATCATCGCCGCCGCGACCGGAGCGATCTGACCATGAGCACCTCCAACAGCAAGTTCCGCACCCCGCTGTCGCGCGCCCGCGGCCTGGGCGCCTCGCACCACGGCGTGGGTCACTTCATCTCCGAGCGCGTCTCGGGCCTGGCTCTCGTGCCGCTGTTCATCTGGGGCGCCTTCGCCGGCATCCGCCTGGCCGGCGCCGACTTCGACACCGTCGCGGCCTGGGTGGCCATCCCGCTCAACGCCGTCCTGCTGTCGCTCCTCTTCGTGGCCCTTCTGGTCCACCTGAAGAACGCCATCCAGGTGGTCATCGAGGACTATGTCGACGCTTTCGCCCCCAAGGCCGCGCTCGTCATCGGCAACCTCTTCGTCTGCACGCTCGCGGGCGCCGTCGGGATCGTCTCGATCCTGAAGATCGCTTTCACCGGAGCCCTTTGATGTCGGCCTACACGTTCATCGACCACAAGTTCGACGTCGTCGTCGTGGGCGCCGGCGGCTCGGGCCTCCGCGCCGCGCTCGGCGCCGCCCAGGCCGGCCTGAAGACCGCCTGCATCACCAAGGTGTTCCCGACCCGCAGCCACACCGTGGCGGCCCAGGGCGGCATTTCGGCCTCGCTCGGCAACATGGGCCAGGACGACTGGCGCTGGCACATGTTCGACACCGTCAAGGGTTCGGACTGGCTGGGCGACCAGGACGCCATCGAATACCTGACCCGCAACGCTCCGGCGGCGGTCTATGAACTCGAGCACTGGGGCGTGCCGTTCTCGCGCACCAGCGAAGGCAAGATCTACCAGCGCGCCTTCGGCGG
>JASGDR010000140.1:0-6098 GCA_047607095.1 Caulobacter sp. | reverse complement strand
TCTCGATCCTGGCCGAGATGGCGGTGAAGGCCGCCGAGCAAGCCATCGCCGCCTGGGGCAAGCCCGTTTCCGAGATCGGCGCGGTGATCTGCGCGGCCTCCAACATGCAGCGCGCCTATCCCGCCATGGCCATCGAGGTGCAGCAGGCGCTCGGCATCGAGGGCTTCGCCTTCGACATGAACGTGGCCTGCTCGTCGGCCACCTTCGGCATCAAGACCGCCGCCGACTTCATCGCCACCGGCAGCGCCAAGGCCGTGCTGATGGTCAATCCCGAGATCTGCTCGGGGCACCTGAACTTCAAGGACCGCGACAGCCACTTCATCTTCGGCGACGTGGCCACGGCCGTGATCATCGAGGAGGCGTCGCAGGCCACGGGCGGCTGGGAGATCCTGGGCACGCGCCTGAAGACCCAGTTCTCCAACAACATCCGCAACAACTTCGGCTTCCTCAACAACGCCGCCCCCGAGGGGATCGGCGCCCGCGACAAGCTGTTCGTGCAGGAAGGCCGCAAGGTGTTCCGCGAGGTGGTGCCGATGGTCAGCGAGATGATCGTCGAGCACGCCGGCGACATCGGCCTGGACGCCGCCGCGCTGAAGCGCCTGTGGCTGCACCAGGCCAACATCAACATGAACGACCTGATCGCCCGCAAGGTGCTGGGCCGCGATCCCGAGCCCGGCGAGAACGTCATCATCCTCGACGAGTACGCCAACACCTCCTCGGCCGGCTCGATCATCGCCTTCCACACCGCCAACGACGACTTCGCCGCCGGCGACACGGGCCTGATCTGCAGCTTCGGCGCCGGCTACTCGGCCGGCACCGTGTTCGTCAGGAAGCGCTGAGCGACCGTCAGACCAACGGTTCCAAAGTCACCGGAACCGGCGCGACGCCGGCGGCGGCCAGGGTCCAGCCTTGGCCGCTCCGCCCGACGTCATAGCAGGTGCGCGCGCCCTTCTCCGAGGTCAGGCACAGCCGGCCGCCGTCGATCTCGTGACGCCCCTGCTCCGCGCCGAAGTCGTGCCGCTGAAACCACGAACCGTCGGCGCGCAGCTCGACGCCGCCCGTTCCGACGGGCATGGGCGGCGGGAACATGATCCTGCGGCCGACGAAGGCCGCCCGGATCTCGGCGTCGGACGCCGCCTTGGGAAAGGGCTTCGGATGCGCCGCCTTCCAGTCCATGGCCCGCCGGATGCGGCGGCCCACGGCGGGGTGGTCGTAGAAGATGATCTCCTCGAGCCGGCCGGGCGTGGCGGCGCGGTACTCGATGGTCTTGACCAGAGCCTTGGCCAGGCCGTCCGGCTCGTTGAAATGCACCAGGCTGAAGCGGTCGGCGTCGCTTTCGGCGATGCGGATCAGGCTGCTGGTCGCCGGCGTCGCCAGAAGCAGCAGCACCGTCAGCACCGCGCTCAGCACCGGCAGGCCGGCCGGATCGGCCAGGCCCTTCACCTGGTCGGCGCCCAGCAGCCGCGCCGCCGGCGCGAACAGCCGGTCGACCAGGAAGAAGGCGGCCACCGCCAGAAGGCTCATGATCCCGGCGATCCACAGCGCATGGTGATGAGCGTAGTGGCCCATCTCGTGCCCGACCACGCCGCGCACCTCGGCGATGTCCGCGCCCTTCTTGAACATGGTGTCGCTCATCGCCACCCGGGCCGAACCGAACAGGCCCGAGACGTTGGCCGTATAGGCGTTGGACTGCTTGGAGCCGTCATAGACGAAGATCTTGTCCGACGGCACGCCGACGGTCCTGGCCATGGCGACCACCTCGTCGCGCACCGGGCCGGCCGGGGCGGGCGTGTACCTGTTGAAGATCGGCTCGATGTAGAGCGGCGCCAGCAGCAGGCTGGCGGCGATGAACGCCGCCGTCAGCCCGCCGCCCCAGGCCCACCAGGTGCGCGGCGCCTTGCGGATCAGGGCGTAGAGCGCGGTGAAGAACAGGCCGCCGATCACGGCGGTGATGGCCAGCGAGATCGCGCCCTCGGTCAGCCAGCCGAGGAAGGCCTGGCTGGTCAGGCCGTACTGCTTCTGCCGCCACCACTGGCTGTAGGCCGCCCACGGCAGGGAAAGCAGGCTGTCGACGACCAGATAGACCACCCCGACGACGAAGCTGGCCAGGACGGGCCGATTGCGGCGGCCCTCGATCTTGCGGCGCAGGCCGGTCAGCAGGCCGCTGCGCACGATCAGGAACGAGACCGCGACGGCGACCAGCGCGCCCCACAGCAGCAGCCAGTGGCCGCCTTGCGTATAGGCCGTCGCCTTGGCGTGTGCCTCCGGCGGCAGCTGCGCCAGATAGGCGGCCGTGGCCGCGGTCGGATCGAAGGTCTGGGCCATGCGCGCTCCCCCGCAAACAAACTGGCGGCAGGAAGCCAGAGCCGGACCGCTTCGTCAGGTTAAATCGCGGTCACGCGGCGAAGCTGCGCCCGCCCGCGCGTCTTGCCCCTGGCGGCCGCCGCGACGCGGTATAGAACTGCGCTGATGATCCTTGCCTCGAGGCCCGCCATGCGATTCCCCGCCCGCCGCGACATCCTGCTGGGCCTCGGCGCCGGAAGCGCCCTGGCGCTGTCCGGCTGCGGCGGCAAGTCCGGCGAGGCCCAGAGCGGCGCGGCCCGGGTCGAGGCGACCAAGACCCTGCGGATCGGGCTCGAAGGCACCTATCCGCCGTTCAACTTCCAGGGAGCCGACGGCCAGTTGACCGGCTTCGACGTCGATTTCGCCAAGGCCCTGGCCGAGCAGATGAAGCTGAAGCCCCAGTTCATGGCCGCGCCGTTCGCCGGCCTGCTGGGCGGGCTGGAATCGGGGCGCACCGACGTCGTCATCAACCAGATCACCATCACGCCCGAGCGCGCGGCCAAGTACGACTTCTCCAAGCCCTACACCGTCTCGGGCATCCTGATCATCGTCCCCAAGGGCAAGACCGGGATCGTCGGCCCGGCCGACCTGGCCGGCAGGAAGGTGGGCGTGGGCCTAGGCACCCACTACGAGCAGTGGCTGCGCGACAACCAGCCCAAGGCCGAGATCCGCACCTACGACGACGATCCGACCAAGTATCAGGACCTGCGCGCCGGGCGCATCGACGCGGTGCTGAACGACCGCCTCGTGGCCGCCGACTTCCTGAAGAGCGCCCCCGACCTCGTGGCCGCCGGTCCGCCCTTCGCCCCGCAGAGCCAGGGCGTGGTCATGAAACGCGATCCCGCCCTGAAGGTGCTGGTCGACCAGGCCATCGACGCCCTGCGCGCCGACGGCCGGCTGGCCGCCATCTCGCAGAAATGGTTCGCCCAGGACGTCACCCAGTGAGCCCGGCCGCGTGACCCGATGAGCGCCGCCGAACTGATCCTCCAGTCCCTGCCGCTGCTGCTGAAGGGCGCGGGCTACACCGTGCTGCTCAGTCTGATCGGCATGAGCGCGGGCCTGGTGCTCGGGTTCGGCCTAGCGCTGATGCGGCTGTCGCGCAGCCCGCTGCTGCGCTGGCCCGCGTCGGTCTACGTCTCGGCGTTCCGGGGCACGCCGCTGCTGGTGCAGCTGTTCCTGATCTATTACGGCCTGCCGCAGCTGGGCCTGGAGCTGCCGCCGCTGGTCGCCGCCGGCCTGGGCTTCTCGCTGAACGTGGCCGCCTACGCCGGCGAGATCCTGCGCAGCGCCATCGTCGCGGTCGACAAGGGCCAGTGGGAGGCGGCCTCGGTCCTAGGGCTGTCGCCGAGCCAGGCCATGCGCCGGATCATCCTGCCCCAGGCCGCGCGCACCGCCGTCGCGCCGCTGTCGAACAGCTTCATCGGTCTCGTGAAGGACACCTCCCTGGCCGCCGTCATCCAGGTGCCGGAGCTGTTCCGCCAGGCCCAGCTGATCACCGCCCGCACCTACGAGATCTTCACCATGTATCTCAGCGCGGCGGCCATCTACTGGATCGTCTCCAGCCTGCTGGCCGTCGGCCAGGGCTGGCTGGAACGCCGCGCGGAGGCCCGCCGATGAGCGCGATCCTGGCCGAGGGCCTCGTCAAGCGGTTCGGCGCCACGACGGTGCTGGACGGCGTCGAACTGGAAGTAGCGCCCGGCGAGGTGGTCGCCGTGATCGGCCCCAGCGGTTCGGGCAAGAGCACCCTGCTGCGGTGCCTGGCGGGCCTGGAGACGCTGGACGGCGGCGCCCTGTCGATCGCCGGCGTCGCGGCCGGCGACAAGGTTCCGCTGGCCCGCGCGCTGAAGGGCCGGGTCGGCTTCGTCTTCCAGAACTTCAACCTCTTCCCGCACAAGACCGCGGCGCAGAACGTCGCCGAAGCGCCGGTGGTGGTGCGCGGCGCGGCGCCCGCCCAGGCCCATGCGCGGGCGCTGGAGCTGCTGGGCAAGGTGGGCCTGGGCCACCGCGCCGACGCCTATCCCCGCGCCCTGTCGGGCGGCCAGCAGCAGCGCTGCGCCATCGCCCGGGCGCTGGCCATGGACCCCGAGGTCATCCTGCTGGACGAACCCACCTCGGCGCTCGATCCGGAACTGGTCGGAGAGGTGCTGGCGGTGATCCGCGACCTGGCCGCCGAAAAGCGAACGATGGTCATCGTCACCCACCAGATGGAGTTCGCCCGCGAGGTCGCGGACCGGACGATCTTCATGGACGAGGGCCGCATCCTCGAAGCGGCGCCGTCGGCCGAGCTTTTCGCTAATCCACGCCACGAGCGCACCCAGAGGTTTCTCAGCAAATTGCGAAGCTTGCAGCCATAATTTGGCCTCTGGCGCCCGGCACGCCTCCGGGCTACGCCGTGTGTCTAGAGGCGAGGATTCGTGAAACCCTATATCGACCTGAAAGGCGCTTCCGGCGCCGTGTATCGCTATAAGCTGGCCGAGGATCGCGACCCGCGGACCACGATCGCCGGCAATTACCTGTATCTCAACGCCGAAGGCGACGTGGTGTTCGCCGGCGAGGCCAACAATCTGCACGACTCCACGCGTGGTTTCGCCGAGGCGGCCGAGAAACACGCGGCCGAGCACCTCTACGTCCGCCTGAACGTTTCGGGCGCCGCGCGGGCCGACGAGCTGGCCGACCTGCTGGCGGCTCTGTCGCCGGCCGGAAACGCCGCTCCGTCCGAAGACTAGTCCCGAGCCTCGGCGAAGAACTCGCCGAGCCGCTCCGCCACCTCCGGGGCCGGCGTGATGATCGCTCCGAGGTGATCGCCGGCCGTCGACAGGAACGGCAGGCCGTTTTCAGCCGCGAAAGCCTGGGACGGCCCATGATACGGATCGGCGATCCCGTCCCACAGCAGTACCGGAACGCCCGCGCCGAGCACCGCCTCGGCCGCGCCTGAAAGATCGCCCAGAGCCTCGAAGCAGGCCTGCATGGCCGGCACGAGGTCGGGCGTCACCCAGCTGACCAGCGCCGGCGCGACCTGCTGGGAAAAGCCCCAGAAGATGTCGAAGCGGATCGGCCCGGCCGGCCCCTTGGGCACGCCGTCCGCCAGGTCCCAGCCGCCGACCGTCAGGGAGGCCAAGCGCTCGGGGTGATGCTTGGCCACGCCCACCGCCATCCAGGCGCCCATCGAATAGCCGACCAGATGGGCCGTCCGCGCCCCGAGCGCATCCAGTACGGCGACGATGTCGCCGGCCCTCTGCGACTGCTCGTAGAGCGCCGGATCGACGGGCTTGTCGCTGAGTCCGTGCCCCAGCGAGTCGACGCAGGCCACCGTGAAGCGGTCGGCCAGGGCGGCGACGAGACCGTTGGCCCGCCAGCTGGCCGCGTCCATGAACAGGCCGTGCTGCAGCACCACCAGCGGCCCCCGCCCCTCCACCGTGTAGTGGATCTTCTGGCCGCGATGGGTGGCGAAGGGCATGCGTGACTCCCGCTGAAACAAGGGCGCCAGTCCAGCCGATCCACAAATTCGCGCAAGGCGAACGGGACGAGAACACCAAGGCTTGGCTATCCTCCCGCCGATGCGTCCCGAGTCGCTCTTTCCGCTCTACGCCGCGATCTCGACCCTGAAGGGGGTGGGGCCGCGCGTCGCGCCGCTGGTCGAAAAGCTGGCGGGCCCGCTCGTGCGCGACGTGCTGTTCAGCCTGCCCCAGGCCCTGATCCGCCGGACGCCGACCACGGCCGCCCTGGCCCAGGACGGCCAGGTGGCGACCTTCGTC
>JASGDR010000139.1:0-4016 GCA_047607095.1 Caulobacter sp. | reverse complement strand
CTGCTCGAGCAGCAGCGCCGAGAAGCCGTCGTAGCAGCCCGGCGCGGCCAGCAGCCGGCGACGGCCGTCGGGGCCGACCGCCAGCCGCTCGCGCAGGCGCTTGGGCGTGCCGGTCACTCCGCGGCCTTGGCGACGGCGCTCGTCGGAATGTGGCTCTCGTGATTGGCCAGGTACCAGTCGGCGATCTCCTCGCGGGTGGCGAACCACACGCCCGGCAGGCTCTTGGCGTGCTGGATGAATTCGCGCAGGGCGCGGATGCGGTAGGCCCGGCCCGAGACGTGCGGGTGCAGGCCGACGTTCATCAGGCGGCCCGAGGTCGCGCCCTCCTTGTAGAGGACGTTCAGCTCCTCGATCAGCACGTCGCGGTACTCGTCGGTGGTGTGGCCGCGGCGGGTGAGCAGGGTGAAGTCGTTGATCTCGTTGGAATAGGGCGTCGAGACGATCGGACCGCTGGGCGTGCGCAGCAGGTAGGGCTGGTCGTCGTTGAGCAGGTCGCAATAGAAGGTGCAGCCGTGCTCGGCCAGGATGTCGGCGGTCTGCAGCGTGCCGCGCAGGGACGACGACAGCCAGCCCTTGGCGCGCTTGCCGACGAACTTCTCGTACTGTTCCAGCGAGCGCAGGACGATGTCGCGCTCCTTGGCCGGATCATGGGCGAAGTCGGTCAGGAGCTCGCCCTGTTCCCAGTTGTGGGCCAGCAGCTCCCAGCCGCGCTCCAGGCAGGCGTCGGTCATGGCCTTGCGGCGCTCGAAGGTCACCGCGTTGGTGGTGCAGCTGGCCTTGATCCCCTGCTCGTCGAACAGGTCGAACAGCCGCCAGATGCCCACCCGCTGGCCGTATTCGCGCCAGCTGTAGTTGGGGAAATCGGGCGTATCGCCGGCCAGCACGTCAGGCAGGATCGCCGGCCCGCCGGCGTAGTACTTCTCCTTGGTCGGCTTGGTGAGGTCCCAGGTCTCCAGGTTGAAGGTCAGGACCAGGGCCACGCGCGCGCCGTTCGGCCAGGTCAGCGGCTTGCGGTGCGGAAGCGGAACGTAATCGTATTCCATGCTGATGATCCCCTGGGCCTAGTGTTCGAGGAGCAGCGAGCCGAAGCCGTCGATCTTGTCCGTCACTCCCATGCTCCGGAGGGCATGCCAGTAGGTGGCGGTGTTGATGGCCACGACCGGCTTTTCCAGCCAGAACTCGGCCATGGCCGCGACCTTGGCGAAGGCCAGGTTCGTGCCGCACTGGACGACGGCGTCGGCGCCTTCGGAGACCTCGATGGCCGCGCGCTTCAGGGTCTGCGGGCTTTCGTGGGCGATCAGCATCGGGGAGGGCGATTTGAGGCCCTTCACCTGGGTGACTTCGTAGCCCAGGTCCTCGAAGAACTTGCGCACCTGGTTGTCGCCGACGGGCATGTAGGGGGTGATGACCCCGATCTTCCTGACGCCGCCATAGGCCTTCAGCGCCGCGTCGACGGCGGTGGAGCCCATCACGACCGGCACGCCCTTGGTGCGCTCGAGCATGCGCTGGGTCAGGCGCTCGGCGCCGTCGGCGCCGTCCCAGAAGGTCTCGGCCGACATGCCCATGACCACGCAGGCCGGGTCCATGGTCATGGCGACGTCGACGCTGTCCATGGTCGCGTCGCGGATGTTCTGCAGCATCACCATGAACGACTCGTCGTCGGTGACCTTGGTGTCCGGAATGGCGATCCGGCAGAAGTGGTTGGTGACGCCGCGCGGGCGCATGTCGTCGTATTCGGGCTGGACGCTCGTATTGGTCGACGGCGCGATCACCGCGTACTTCAGGCGGTGTCCCAATGAATCCGGCATGACGCTTCCCTCGACGTTTCGATGGTCGAGGAATGGCAAAGCCGGATCGTCCGCGCCGCAGCCCAGGAGCCGATATCCGCCCGGCGGATAGGAAAAAGCGCCGGGGAAGCGTGAAGGACGGGCGTCGCTAGGGTCGCCGTTGAACCACAACGGAAATTCTCCCCGGGGGACGAGACCATGGCCGCTTTCATCATCGCGACGACCGTCATCACCGACGCGCCCCGGTTCGGGGCGTATGTGAAGGCCATCGCCGGCCTGGCCGAGCGCTTCGGCGGCGAGACCTATGTGCGCGGCCCGGTCACCGAGGTCCTGGAGGGCGAGGTTCCCGAGGGCGAGCGCGTGATCGTCACCCGCTATCCCGACGCGGCCGCCGCCAAGGCCTATCTGCATTCGCCGGAATACCAGGCGGCCAAGCTCCTGCGCCAGGGCGCGGGGACCGTCGTGGTCCGCATGATCGTCGTCGACTGAGATTGACGCGCGTGACGGGGCGCGTGGGGAAACCGCGCCCGCACCGCCGACCCAAAACTAGCGAGGTTCCGTGGAACGATTCCAAGTCATCGTCGCGGGCGCCGGGCCCGTGGGCTCGGTAGCCGCTTACCGGCTGGCGCAGCTCGGCGTCGATGTGTTGCTGCTGGAAAGCGCGCCGCGCTGTCCCGAGGACCTGCGGGCCTCGACCATGCACCCGCCGACGCTCGACATGATGAAGACGCTGGGCGTGCTGGAGGACCTGGAAACCCAGGGCCTGCGCGCCCCGGTCTATCACTACCGCAACCGCTCGACGGGCGAGGTGATGGCCTTCGACATGAGCGAGCTGGCCGACATCACCGAGCATCCGTACCGGCTGCAGTGCGAGCAGTTCAAGCTGTCGCGCCTGCTGACCGAAAAGCTGGTCGGCCATCCGAACGGCGAGGTGCGGTTCTCGCATCGCCTGGCCCACTTCACGCAGGACGAACAGGGCGTCACCGCCTCGATCGAGGCGCCGTTCGGCATCGAGCAGGCGCGCTGCGACTACCTGATCGGCGCCGACGGGGCCAATTCGATCGTCCGTAAATGGCTGGACGTCGAGTTCGAGGGCTTCACCTATCCGGAGAAGTTCCTGACCCTGTCGACCGACTGGCCGCTGGAGGACCATTTCGACGGGCTGGCCCACGTCAACTACGTGGCCGATCCCAAGGAGTGGTGCGTGCTGCTGCGGGTGCCGTCGCTGTGGCGGATCCTGGTGCCGGCCAATGGCGACGAGAGCGACGAGAGCCTGCTGTCGGACGCCAAGAAGAACGCCGTCCTCGGCGGGCTGGTCGGCGAGGGGGCCGCGATCCGGACGGCCCACCGCACGCTCTACAAGGTGCATCAGCGCGTGGCCAAGACCTACCACGTGGGCCGGGTGCTGCTGGCGGGCGACGCGGCTCACCTCAACAATCCGCTGGGCGGTTTCGGCATGAATTCCGGCATCCACGACGTCTGGAACCTGACCGGGAAGCTGGCCGAGATCCTCAAGGACAAGGGCGATCCGGACGTCCTGCTGCCGCTCTACGACCGTCAGCGGCGGGCGGTGATGCACAAGTTCATCCAGACCCAGACGATCGCCAACAAGGCGGCGATGGAGGCCGGCACGGTCGAGGCCTACGCCGAGCGCGAGGCCAAGATGCGCCAGATCCTGGCCGACCCGGAGCAGCGCCGCGAGTACCTGCTGCTGCAGTCGATGTACAAGAGCCTAGAGCTCGAAGCGGCCACGGCCTGAGGCGCGGGCGATGATCCAGTTTCACACCGTCGACACCGCAAACGGCCAGAAGGTGCGGATCGTGCTGGAGGAGACGGGGCTGGCCTACGCCATGACCCCGATCGACCTCTATGCGGGCGAACACAAGCGGCCGGCCTACAAGGCCGCGCTGAGCCCCTTCGGCAAGGCGCCGGCGATCGTCGATCCCGACGGGCCGAACGGCGCGCCGATCGTGGTTTCGGAAACCTTGGCGATCGCCTGGTACCTGGCGGAAAAGGCGGGCGGCGATCTGCTGCCCGCGGGGCCGGGCGAACGGGCCGAGTTCCTGATGTGGGCCTCGGCGGCGGCCTCGCAGCTGGCCGGGGCCTTCACCAACCAGTTCGTGGCGACGGTGATGGCGCCGGAGAAGACGCCGTGGGCGATCGAGCGTTCGCTTGCCGACTGCCACGAGCAGCTGGCGGCGTTCGAGACGCGGTCGGAAAGCCGCGTCT
>JASGDR010000138.1:0-8187 GCA_047607095.1 Caulobacter sp. | reverse complement strand
TCGGCGACACGCCGACCGACGCCCCGAAAGCTGAAAGCGTCCCCCCACCGGCCTTCGGCCGCCTCCCCCACGGGGGAGGTTCGCAAAAGCCGGAACGTCCAAGCCTGCACGCTCCACTTGCGGTTTGCTGCCATTGCGCGCCTGATCGGCGGCGACGCTCGGGAGCCCTCGCATGACCCTCTACGTCCTCGCCCTCCTGATCGGCGTGATCGCCGGCCTGCGGGCCATGACCGCACCGGCCGCCGTCGCCTGGGGCGCGCATCTGGGCTGGATCCCGCTGGCGGGAACGCCGCTGGCCTGGCTCGGGAACAACATCGCCGTCTGGATCTTCACCGGCCTGGCGGCGATCGAACTGGTCACCGACCAGCTGCCCTTCACCCCCAGCCGCAAGGTTCCGCCGCAGTTCGGGGCGCGGATCGTCAGCGGCGGCTTCTGCGGCGCGGCCATCGGCTTCGCCGGCGGCTCGTGGATCGTCGGAGCGGTGCTGGGCGTGATCGGCGCGGTGGCCGGGACGCTGGGCGGGGCCGCCGCGCGCGGCAAGCTGGCGGCGGCCTTCAAGCGCGACACCCCGGCCGCCCTGATCGAGGACGTGATCGCCCTTGGCGGCGCGTACCTGATCGTTTCCGCCGTTTCCTGACCATGACCTTCGACGCCATCATCATCGGCGCCGGCCAGGCGGGACCTTCGCTCGCGGGCCGGCTGACCGCCGCCGGCTGGAAGGTCGCCCTGGTCGAGCGCAAGCTGTTCGGCGGCACCTGCGTCAACACCGGCTGCATGCCGACCAAGACCCTGGTGGCCAGCGCCTACGCCGCGCATCTGGCCCGCCGCGCCGCCGATTACGGCGTCGTGCTGCGGGGCGAGGTCGCGGTCGACATGAAGGCGGTCAAGGAACGCCAGCAGACCGTCGTCCGCAACGCTCGCGGCAATGTGGAGACGTGGCTGAGGGGCATGGACGGCCTGACCGTCGTCGAAGGCCACGCTCGCCTGACCTCGCCCACCACCGTCGAGGTGGACGGCCGGGTGCTGGCGGCGCCGAAGATCTTCCTCAACGTCGGCGGCCGCGCCAACGTGCCCGACATGCCGGGCGTCAACGACGTGCCCTACCTGACCAATGTGGGCATGATGCAGCTCGATGTGCTGCCCGAGCACCTGGTGATCGTCGGCGGCAGCTATATCGGCCTGGAGTTCGCCCAGATGTACCGCCGCTTCGGCGCGGCGGTGACGGTGGTCGAGATGGGGCCGCGCCTGATCGGCCGCGAGGATCCGGAGGTCTCCGACACGGTGCGCGAGATCCTCGAGGCCGAGGGCGTGGCCTTCCGCCTCAATTCCGAGTGCATCAGCTTCGCGCCCAACAAGACAGAGAGGGGTGAGGAGGGGGTGTGCGTCAACGTCACCTGCCGCGAGGGCGAGCCGGCGGTGAAGGGCTCGCACGTGCTGCTGGCCGTCGGCCGCAAGCCCAACACCGACGACCTGGGCCTGGAGGTCGCCGGGGTGGCGCTGGACAAGCGCGGCTACATCCAGGTGGACGAGACCCTGCGTACCAACGTGCCGTCGATCTGGGCGATGGGCGACTGCAACGGCCGCGGGGCGTTCACCCACACCGCCTATAACGACTTCGAGATCATCGCCGCCAATCTGCTTGACGACGACCCCAGGAGGGTGACCGACCGCCTGACCGCCTACGCCCTCTATATCGACCCGCCGCTGGGCCGGGTGGGGATGACCGAGGCCGAGGTCCGCGGCTCGGGCCGGCCCGCCCTGGTCGGAACCCGCCCGATGACCCGCGTTGGCCGCGCCGTCGAGAAGGGCGAGACGCAAGGCTTCATGAAGGTGCTGGTCGACGCCGAGACCCGGCAGATCCTCGGCGCGTCGATCCTGGGCGTCTCCGGCGACGAGGCCATCCACGGGATCCTCGACGTCATGTACGCCAAGGCGCCCTACACGATCCTCCAGCGCACCGTGCCTATTCATCCGACCGTGTCGGAGCTGATCCCGACGGTGCTGGGCGAGCTGAAGCCGCTGGCGCAAGGCGCGGCATGACGTCCCGAAAGGCGCGTTCGGGCTTTACGCCGCCTCGCTCCCTAATTTATAACCATCCGGTCGGTTATGAATCGGAGCCAGGATGGGACGTAAGCGCGTCATCGACCAGAAGGTCATTCTCGACGCCGCCGAGCGCGTGGTCGCGCGGGACGGCGCGGCCAATCTGACGCTGGACGCCGTGGCCAAGGAGGCCGGGGTCGGCAAGGCCACGGTGATCTACGACTTCAAGACCAAACAGGCGCTGATCGAGGCGGTGGTCGACCGCTCGTTCGCCGCCGACAACGCTCGCCACGCGATGCTGGAAGCCGAGCTGGAGGGCCAGGACAGCCCCGTCATTCGCGGCCGGATCCGCGGCGGCGCCCACGCCCCGCCCGAGGACTTCCGCGCCGTCGCCCTCAATCTCAGCGCGGCCCTGGTGCTGGACGCCGACCTGCGGCGGAAGATGCAGGCCAACCAGGCCGGCGTCGTGGCCCGCGTGCTCGAGACCTCGGCCTCGCCGCGCGGGGCCCAGCTGGCCTATCTGGCGCTCGAGGGCCTGAAGTTCCTCGAATTCCTGGATTTCCACCATTTCCCGCCCGCCGAGCGCGACAGGATCGTTCGAGAGATCGAATGGCTGTCCACGGCGACCCCGCCTGACGGCCCGCCGCCGACGGGCGACTGACCCCTCCCCAAACCGGACTTTTCACGATGACCAATCCCTGTTCCGCCGCCCCCGGGTCGGCGATGACCGCGCACGCCTGTCCGCGCCGGCTCTTCCTGACCGGCGCGGCCGGCTATGTGGGACGCAACCTGGCGCGCCGCTTCCTGGGCGACGGCGTCGAGGTGGTGGCCCTGGTCCGCTCGTCCGAGGCCGCCGACCGCCTGCGGGCGATGGGCGCGGCGCCCGTGGTCGGCGACATCCTGGATCCTGGAATCGGCCGGGCCATGGCCGGCTGCGACGCCCTGGTCCACGCGGCGGCCGACACCGACCACGGCTACGGCGGCGCGGCGCAGATGCGGACCAACGCGCAGGGAACGGAGACCGTTCTGCGCGCGGCGCGATCCGCCGGCGTGCGCAGGGTCGTGCACCTGAGCACGGAGTCGGTGCTGAGCGACGGCCGCCCCCTGAGAAAGGTCGACGAGACGCGGCCCTATCCGGCCCGCCCCGCCGGCTCCTATTCGCGCAGCAAGATCGCGGCCGAGAAGGTCGCCCTGTCGATGTCGGACGAGGCTTTCGCGGTGGTGGTGGTGCGGCCGCGCTTCGTCTGGGGGCGCGACGACACCACGGCCCTGCCGATGCTGGTGGACGCCGCCCGCTCGGGCCGGCTGGCCTGGATCGACGGCGGCGGCTACATGACCTCGACCACCCACATCGACAACCTTTGCCACGGCGTCGACTTGGCGCTGCGGGCCGGTCGCGGCGGCGAGGTCTATTTCCTGTCGGACGGCGAGCCCGTCGCGTTCCGGAGCTTCGTTTCGGCGCTGCTGGAGACGCAGGGCCAGACGCCGCCCGACAAGACGGTCCCACGTGGACTGGTGCGCGCCGTCGCGGGCGTCGGCGACCTGATCGGCGCGGTCACGTCGGGGCGCGGGTCCGGACCGCTGACCCTGCAGGGCTTCGCCGCCTCGGCCGTCGAGGTGACGCTCGACATCGGCAAGGCCCGCCGCGAGCTGGGCTATGCGCCGGTGGTCTCGGCGGCCGAGGGATTGGCCGAACTGGCGGCTTCGGCGCGGCAGAGATAGTCCTCCAGGCGCGGGACGTCGCCGGGGCGTCCCGCCGCCAGCCAGTCGAGCTTGCCCCGCAGGAAGTCGAGGCCCGCGTCGAGCTCGGCCCGGCGCTGCAGCAGGCGTTCGATCTGCAGGCGCAGGACCTGGGCGGTGCGCGCGTCGCCGCCGCCGCCCGCCCGGTACTCGTCGTTCAGCGCCGCGATTTCCCGCAGCGAATAGCCCAGGGACTGCTGCAGGCGGATCATGCGGGCGGTGGTGACGTCGTCGCGGGTGAAGACCTGGTACGGATTGCCGCCGCCCTTGCCGCCTCGCTCGGGCCGCAGAAGGCCCTTGCCGACATAGAAACGGACGGTGTCGACCGGCAGGCCGGCGACGCGGGCGAACTCCGAGATCAGCATCGTTGCAGCGCCTTGACCATGGACCATGGTCCACACTTATAGGGCTGTTCGTCACTGTTTCGGAGCCTTTCCATGACGAACCTTCCGCACGCGCTTTCCCAGGTCGAACTCGGACGTGGAGGCCCCCTGGTCGGCGCCCAGGGCCTGGGCTGCATGGGCATGAGCGAGTTCTACGGCGCCACCGACGAGGCCGAGGCCCGGGCCGTGCTGGATCGCGCGCTGGAACTGGGCGTGACCCTGTTCGACACCGCCGACATGTACGGCCTGGGGGCCAACGAGGCCTTCCTGGCCGATTTCCTGCGCGCGAACCGGGGCGTGGCCCTGGCGGCCACCAAGTTCGGCTATGTGCGCACGCCCCAGACGCCCGACGACTGGAGCCTCAGCAACCGGCCCGAACATATCCATGCGGCCGTCGACCGGTCGCTGCGGCGCCTCGGGGTGGAGACGATCGACCTCTACTACATGCACCGCCGCGACAAGGCCGTGCCGCTGGCCGACTCCGTCGGGGCCATGGCCGAGCTGGTGAGCGCCGGCAAGGTGCGCCGGCTGGGCTTGTCGGAGGTCGAGCCCGACGAACTGCGGGAAGCCCACGCCATCCATCCGATCGCGGCGCTGCAATCGGAATGGTCGCTGTTCAGCCGCGACATCGAAGGCGAGATCGCGCCGCTGGCCGCCGAACTGGGCGTGACCCTGGCGCCCTTCGCGCCCCTGGGCCGGGGCCTGCTGACCGGCCGCGACTTCGCGCGTTCGCTGGCCGAGGGCGACGTGCGCCGGACCTTCCCGCGCTTTTCGTCGGAAAACCTGGACGGCAACGACCGTCTGGTCGCCGAGGTCGAGGCGATCGCCGCCGCGCACGGGGCGACGGCGGCTCAGACGGCGCTGGCCTGGCTATACGCCCGCGCCCGCGCGCTGGGGGTCGCCATGGTTCCCATTCCCGGCACGCGCCGGCGGGCGCGTCTGGAGGAGAACGTGGCGGCGGCGAGCCTCGTCCTGTCGACGGAGGACATGGAACGGCTGGAAGCCCTGGCCGCGCAGGTCCGGGGCGTGCGGATCTGACGATCCGCTCACGCGGCCAGCGGCAGCACCATCCGGAACGCCGAGCCTTCGCCCGGGCGGCTGTCGACGCCCAGGCGGCCGCCGTGGGCCTCGACGATGGCCTTGCTGATGGTCAGGCCCAGGCCGTTGCCGTGCGGGGCGGCGGCGTCGGACTGCCAGTTGCGGTCGAAGATGCGGGCGGCCTGTTCCTGGGTCATGCCCCAGCCGGTGTCGCGCACCTCGACCACCACGCCGTCGCCGGAGACCTCGCTGGTCAGCGACACCCGGCCGCCGGGGGCGGTGAACTTGATGGCGTTGGACAGCAGGTTGGCCACCACCTGCTCCAGGCGGGCGCCGTCGGCTTCGAGGAGCGGCCCATGGTCGTCTCCATCCACGGCGGCCGACGGGGCGTAGGAGAAGGCCACGCCCTTGCGGGCGGCCGAGACCTCGAACTGGCCGGCCACGTCGGCCAGCAGCCGGCGCAGGTCGACGGTCTCCTTCGACAGCACCAGACCCCCGGCCTCGATCTTGGAATGGTCGAGGATGTTGCGGATCAGCCGCCGCATGGTCTCGGTGGCCAGGCGGATGTTGTCGATCGCCGCCCGGGTGCGCGGCATGCGGTCGAGGTCGGGCTCGGCCAGCAGGTTCTCGCTGGCGAACAGGATGGTGGTGATCGGGTTGTTAAGATCGTGGGCCACGACCTCGACCGCCTCCTTGCGGGCCAGGGAGATGGTCTTCTCGCGCGCGGCCAGGCGCGCGGCGGCCTCGTCGTAGGCGCGCTTGCGCTCGACGAGACGCAGCAGCAGCCGGCCCAGGAACGCGCAGAAGGCGAAGGCGCAGACCGAGGCCACCGCCAGCACCCAGAACACGCCTCGCATCACCCGCTGGCTGCGGGTCCGTTCGGCCTGGTAGCCCGCGCTCGCCTGGGCGGTGAAGCGGTCGATGGCCTGGTTGATGTCGGCCGACAGGGGGACGGCGTTCCGCTGGAAATAGGCGTTGACCCCGGCCGAGGAGGCGCCGTTCAGCCGCATGGCGAGGCCGGTGTCCTGCATCGTCAGCAGCCGGCGCTGCAGGGCGGCCACCGTGTCGAGAGCGGCGTGGGCGTCGGCGTCGCGGGCCAGGCCGCGGAGTTCGCCCAGCAGGGCGTCGAACTGCCGGTTGGAGCGTTTCAGCTCGCCCAGCGGCGCGGCGTCGCCGGTCAGCACGATCACCGGCACCAGCGAATTTTGCCGCATCTTCTCGCCGCGCAGCTCGTGGGCGAGGATCACCGTGCGGGCGTAGAGGGCGTCGAGCCGGTCCTGGGCGGTCGAGACCTGCGCCAGGAACACCAGCGACGCGGCGAGCAGAGGCAGGAAGGCCAGGGCGATCAGCCCCACCAGAACCAGCAGCCTGCGCTCGTAATCGACCATCGGGGTTCCTCGCCGGACGCGCCGTCAGGCCGCCGCGTGGTCCTTCAGCACGCCCAGCGAAACGATCGCCAGGGTCTCCTCGTGGGTGGCCTCCAGGATCACCTGGGGCGCCATGCCGGCGTCTAGCGCCTCGCGCCAGCGGCCGGCGCACAGGCACCAGCGGTCGCCGGGCCTCAGGCCGCGGAAGGCGAACTCGGGACGCGGGGTGGACAGGTCGTTGCCGGAGGCCTTGGAGAAGGCCAGGAAATCCTCGGTCATCACCGCGCAGACGGTGTGCAGGCCCAGGTCGTGCGGCCCGGTCTCGCAGCAGCCGTTGCGGTAGAAGCCGGTGACGGGGTTCAGCGAGCAGGGCTCCAGTTCGCCGCCCAGGACGTTGCGGGCCGTCTCGTCGTATCGCGTGGGCGTGGGGCGCGTCGTCATGCGGCGAGCTTAAACCCGTTTGCGGCATTCCCGCCATGGCTTCCCCAAGGACGGGCCCCGGGGCGATATCTTCGCTTTCCGGCCCGCGCGGCAGGTGCTTTACAGGTCGGGCGACACCGCCGCGCCCCGAGAGCTCCATGACCGACATCGCCCGGCCCCGCCGCAGCGCCCTCTACATGCCCGCCTCCAACGCCAAGGCCGTCGAGAAGGCCCGCACGCTGGACGCCGACGTGATCATCCTCGACCTGGAGGACGCCGTCGCGCCGGAGATGAAGCCCGCCGCCCGCGAGGCCGCCGTGGCCGCGGTCAAGGCCGGAGGCTTCGGCCCGCGCGAGATCGTCATCCGGGTCAACGGCCTGGACACCCCCTGGGGCGCCGACGACCTGAAGGCCGCCGCCGAGGCGGGGCCCGACGCCGTGCTGGCGCCCAAGGTCGATGACGCCGCCGACGTGCACGCCTATGACGCGGCCCTGCACGCCGCCCCGATCCACACCCGGCTGTGGACGATGATCGAGACCACCAAGGCCGCCTTCCACCTGTGGGAGATCGCCGGGGCGGCGAAGACCACGCGCCTGTCGGCCTGGGTGATGGGGGTCAACGACCTGGCCAAGGAGATGCGGGCGCGGCAGACGCCGGGGCGCGAGGCCTTCCTGCCCATCCTGTCGCTGTCGGTGGCGGCCGCGCGCGGCCATGGCCTGTCGATCCTCGACGGGGTGCACAACGACATCGAGGACCTGGCCGCGCTGGAGGCCGTCTGCGGCCAGGCGGTGGATTTCGGCTTCGACGGCAAGACCCTGATCCACCCCAAGCACCTCGAGATCTGCAATCGCGCGTTCTCGCCGTCCGACGACGAGATCGCCTGGAGCCGCGCGGTGATCGCCGCCTTCGCCGACCCGGACAACGCCGGCAAGGGCGCACTGCGGGTCGAGGGCAGGATGGCCGAACGCCTGCATCTGGTTCAGGCCCAGCGGCTGGTGGCCGTTTCCGAGGCCATCGCCGCCAGGGCCGCGGGCTGATCCCATGCGCCGTCTTCTCGCCGTTTCCTCCCCGATCCTGCTTTCGATCCTGCTGGCGACCGGCGCCCGGGCCCAGGTCTCCGCGCCCGCGCCTGACGCGGCCGCCGCCACGGCGCCCCAGGCTTCGGCTCCCGCGCCGGCGATCCCGCTGGTCGCCGCGCC
>JASGDR010000137.1:0-4639 GCA_047607095.1 Caulobacter sp. | reverse complement strand
GCGTCGGACGACTGACCGGCCGCGTCGGCGGCGGCGGAACATCCGCGAGCGCCCGCCCCGCCCTTCGATCCGAAGATGGAAACCGAGTCGATTCCCGCTCGCCCGCGAAACGCCCGGCGCTTCGAGCGATCGCCGCCCGCGCCACCACCCGCGCACCGGCCCGCCGAACCCGCCCGAGGAACCCGGGCGCGCGGAACGCGACTTCGCCGGTTTTCCCTTGTGGAACAAGGGATACAGCGACCGTAAGCGGACGCCTGCGAACACTGATGGAAGGGGGATGGCGGAGACGGAGGGATTCGAACCCTCGATACCCTTTTGAGGTATGCCGCTTTAGCAAAGCGGTGCCTTCAGCCTCTCGGCCACGTCTCCTCCTGAGAGGGAGCGGTTCGATAGCCTGTTCGCCGCCGAATGACAATCGAGTGGCGAAGGAAAATCGCGTTAACGCGACGCTCAGACGGCCACGCTAGGTTGAACCCTGTTCTCCAGTGCGCAGAAGCCCAAGAGCGACCATGAGTTCCGCCTTCGCCCGCCCAGCGGACGCACATCACGCGTCCGACGATGTTCGCAGCCGGCGCGGTCCGTTTCGGCCCGAACGACTCACCCCGGCGCGCGCCCGGGTGCAGATCCAGAACCTGACTCGCTGGTTTCGCGCCGCCGATTCGATTCTCGTCCTCGCGCTCGTCGCCTGGCTGGCGCGCGGCGGCGCCCTCGCCGCCCCCATGGTCGGCGCCGGCGTCCTGCTGGCCGTGCTGCACGGCCTGGAAGCCTACGCCTTCGCTCATCGCGAGCCCCTGATCCGCCACCTGCTGCGCACGGCCGCCGCCGTGGGTGCCTCGGCGCTCGCCGTCCAGCTCGTGGCCCTGACGCCGCTGAGCGTCGGCCCGCATCCCGTGGCCGGCTGGCTGACCCTGGTGCTGCCCGTGTTCCTGGCGGTGCACGCCGGCTGGTGGATGCTGGTGCGCCACGGCCGCCGGATCGGCACCCTGACGCCCAACATCGTGCTGGTCGGCGCCACGACCAACGCCGAGCGGCTGATCGCCGCGGCCCTGCGCACCGGCGAGGTCAACGTGCTGGGCGTGTTCGACGACCGCGCCGCCCGCGCGCCCGAGGCGGTCATGGGTGTGCCGGTGCTGGGCGACACCAAGGCCCTCGTCGACCACCGCATCATGCCCTTCGTCGACCGCGTGGTGATCGCCGTCGAATCCACCGCCCAGGCGCGGGTCGGCCAGCTGGTCGAGCGCCTGTCGCAGCTGCCCAACCCCGTCAGCCTGATCGTCGATATCAGCGGCGACGCCGACCGCGACGCGGCCATGGGGCGCCTGGCCGATCTGTCGGGCGCGCCGACCGACGCCCGTCGGGCCCTGGTCAAGCGCATCCAGGACCTGGTCGTCACGGGCCTTGGCCTGATCGTCGCCGCGCCGGTGATGCTGATCGTGGCGATCGCCGTGAAGCTGGACAGCCCCGGCCCGGTCTTCTTCCGCCAGCGCCGCCACGGCTTCAACAACGAGGCGATCCTGATCTGGAAGTTCCGCTCGATGCGGCACGAGATGGCCGACGCCAAGGCCGCGCGCCAGATCAGCGCCAACGACGACCGCGTCACCCGCGTGGGCAAGTTCATCCGCAAGACCAGCCTCGACGAGCTGCCGCAGCTGTTCAACGTGCTGACCGGCGAGATGTCGATCGTCGGGCCGCGCCCGCACGCCATCGGCATGATGACCGGCGACGTGGAGTCGGCGAAGCTGGTGGCGACCTACGCCCACCGCCATCGCATGAAGCCCGGCGTCACCGGCTGGGCGGCCATCAAGGGCTCGCGCGGGGCCGTCGACACTCCCGAACTGGTGCGCCAGCGCGTGGCCTACGACGTCGAGTACATCGAGCGGCAGTCGTTCTGGCTGGACCTCTATGTGATCCTGATGACCGTGCCCTGCCTGCTGGGCGACAAGACCGCCGTGCGCTGACCATGTTCTGGCGCGGCGTCCTCGGCTATCTGCCGGTCAACATCGCCCAGGGGGTCGTCGGCCTCCTGACGATCGTTCTGTTCACCCAGGTGCTGACCCCGGCGGAGTACGGGACCTACGCCCTGGCCTTCTCGGCGCTGAGCCTGACCCAGACGGCGCTGCTGACCTGGACCGAGGCGGCCATGGCCCGCTTCTTCGCCAGGGCGCAGGAGGACGGGCGGCTGCCCGACCACTTCGCCACCCTCTATCGCCTGTGGATCCTGATGGCGCTGGCGATCCCCGTGGTCGCCGCCGTGGTCCTGCGCTTCTGGCCGATGGCCTCGGCGTTGAAGGTCGCGGTCGCCGCCGCCTTCGCGGCCGCCGCGGTCAAGAGCCTCGCCAAGCTGTCGCAGGAGCGCCGCCGCGCCGCCGGCGAGGTGTCGGGCGCGGCCCTGCTGGACGTGGTCCAGACCGTGGGCGGCTTCGCGCTGGGCCTGATGCTGGCGCTGGTCGGCCTGGGCGGGGCGGCCCCGATCCTGGGCATGGGCGCGATCTCGCTGCTGTGCCTGGTGTTCGTGCTGCCCGCCGACCTGGGACGGCTGAAGGGCGGCCGGTTCGACAAGGCGATGGCGCGGTCCTACGCCGCCTACGGCCTGCCGGTGGCCTTCTCGCTGATCCTGGCCCTGGTGCTGTCGACCACCGACCGCTTCCTGCTGGCCGCCTTCCTCGACGAGAGCGCGGTCGGCGTCTACCACGCCGGCTATTCGCTGGGCTCGCGCACGCTGGACGTGGTGTTCATCTGGCTGGGCATGGCCGGGGGCCCGGCCATGGTGGCGGCGCTGGAGCGCGGCGGCCGGGCGGCGCTGGAGGAAAGCGCCCGCGAGCAGGCCGACTTCATGGTGCTGCTCACCCTGCCCGCGGCGGTCGGCCTGGCCCTGGTCGCCCGCCCCCTGACCGAGGTGATGATCGGCCCGGCCCTGCGCGAGGGCGCGGCGGGGGTCACCCCCTGGATCGCCGCCAGCGGCTGGCTGTCGGGCGTGACCACCTATTATCTGCTGCAGGCCTTCACCCTGGGCCGGCGCACGACGATGCTGAGCGTCTGCATGGCCATCCCGGCCGGCGCCAACCTGGCCTTGAACCTGATCCTGATTCCGCGCTTCGGCCTTTCCGGCGCGCTGTGGGCCACCACCGCCAGCTACGCCCTGGGCGCGATCGCGGCCGGGGTGCTGGGCCGCCGGGCCTGCGCCCTGCCGATCCCCTGGGAGGCCCTGGCCAAGGTCGGCCTGTCCAGCGCCCTAATGGCCGCCCTGGTCATGGCCCTGCCCTCCGTCGGCGGCCTCTTCGAACTGATCCTCAAGGCGGGCCTCGGCGCGGCGACCTTCGCCGGCGCGGCCCTGCTGCTCGACGCCGGAGGCGCCCGCGGGCGCCTGGCCGTCATCACCCGCAGGTTCCGCCCAGCATGACCGCCCCGATCACGGAAACGATCTTCGACAACGCCGCGTGGCGCGACGCCGCTCCGCGCCTGTCGGTGCTGATCCCCACCTTCCGCGACGACCCGACCGCCCTGCTGCGCGCGCTGGACGGCTCGAAGAAGGCCGTCGAGAAGGCCTCTGGGGGCGACACGGCCGAGATCGTCGTGCTGGACGACGGCGGCGGCGACGAGGCCCTGGCGGCCCGCATCGGCAAGATCGTGGCGGGCCTCAAGCGTCCCGCCCGCTTCGTGCGGCTGTCGGCCAACGCCGGCCGCGCCCAGGGCCGCAACCGCCTGGCCGCCCATGCCCGGGGGCGTCACCTGCTGTTCCTCGACAGCGACATGCTGCCCGATCCCAAGGACTTCCTGGCCCGCTGGCTGGCGGTGGCGCGGGACGACGCGCCCGTGGCCTTCGGCGGCTTCACCCTGGATCAGGCGCCGATCCGGCCCGAGCACGCCCTGCACCGGGCGATGGCCCTGAAGAGCGACTGCACCCCCGCCCCCGAACGGGCGCGCGAGCCGGAAAAGCACGTCTTCACCTCGAACCTGCTGGTGCGCCGCGACGTCTTCGCGACCATCGCCTTCGACGAGGGGTTCGCCGGCTGGGGCTGGGAAGACGTCGAATGGGCCATGCGGGTGGCCCGCAGCCACCCGATCCTGCACATCGACAACACCGCCACCCACCTGGGCCTGGATCCCGCGCCGGTGATGGCCGCCAAGTACGAGCAGTCGGCCGCCAACTTCGCCCGCGTGGTCGCCGCCCACCGCGACGTGGTCAGCGCCTATCCCAGCTACAAGGTCGCCAAGGTCCTGAAGGCCGTTCCGCTGCGCGGAACCTGGCGGCCGCTGCTGAAGGCCGTCGCCCTGGCCGAAGCCCTGCCCACGCCTCTTCGCGCATTCTCCATGCGGCTCTACCGGGCCGCCCTCTATTCGGACGCCGTATGATGACCGCAGTCGAACAAACCTACGAGAAGGTCGACGCCTACGAGCCGGATCGCTCGCTGAAGGGCAAGGTGCGCCGCCGGCTGATCCGCCTGCAGCACCGCCGCCCGGCGCGGGTGAAGCTGGAGCGGCCGATGGTGTCGTTCAGCTTCGACGACGCCCCCGCCACCGCCTGCGAGGCCGGGGCGCGGGTGCTGGAGGCGCGCGGCTTTCGCGGCACCTACTACTTCGCCGCCGGACTGACGGGCCGCGACGGACCGATGGGCCGCTTCGCCACCGGCGAGGACGC
>JASGDR010000136.1:0-6747 GCA_047607095.1 Caulobacter sp. | reverse complement strand
CTCGACCAGCCCGTCCAGCTCCAGGGCGATGATGGCCTCGCGCACCGTGGGACGGGAGACCGAATAGGTCTGGGCCAGGTCGCGTTCGGACGGCAGGCGCTGGCCGACGGCGTACCGGCCCTCGGCGATCTGGCCGGCCAGATCGCGGGCGACGCGCTCGTAGAGACGACCTTCAGCCTTGCCGGACATTCGCGACCTTGTAAAATTGGTCAGGCCAATATGGACAGGCCGGACCGCTGGGACTATTGGCTTCCTCTAGGAAGACCACGGGAATCTCGACGTGCATACCAGCCAAACCGAGCCGTTCAAGGCGACGGCCCTGCCGCCCCTGAAGATTACCGCCGCGCGCGTGATCGTCACCTCGCCGGGCCGCAACTTCGTGACCCTGAAGATCGAGACCGATCAGGGCGTCTACGGCATCGGCGACGCCACCCTGAACGGCCGCGAGAAGGCGGTGGTCGCCTATCTGGAGGACCATGTGATCCCGGTGCTGATCGGCCGCGACGCGCGCCGCATCGAGGACATCTGGCAGTTCCTCTATCGCGGGGCATACTGGCGCCGCGGCCCGGTGACCATGCGGGCCATCGCCGCCGTCGACGTGGCCCTGTGGGACATCAAGGCCAAGGCGCTGGGCGCGCCGCTCTACGACCTGCTGGGCGGCCGCAGCCGAGACGGGGTGCTGGTCTACGGCCACGCCAACGGCAAGGACCTGGAAGACACCGTCGAAGCCGTCGGCCGCTACATCGACGCCGGCTACAAGGCCGTGCGCGCCCAGTCCGGCGTGCCGGGGCTCGACCTGGCCTACGGCGTGGGCCGCGGCGACATGTACTACGAGCCGGCCGACGCGACCCTGCCGACCGAGACCGTCTGGGACACCCGCAAGTACCTGCGCTATCTGCCGACCCTGTTCGAGGCCCTGCGCAAGGCGCACGGCTTCGACGTCGCGCTGCTGCACGACGGCCACCACCGGATGACCCCGCGCGAGGCGGCCCAACTGGGCAAGAGCCTGGAGCCCTACGACCTCTTCTGGCTGGAGGACTCGACCCCGGCCGAGAACCAGGAGGCCTTCCGCCTGATCCGCCGGCACACCACCACGCCGCTGGCCGTGGGCGAGGTGTTCAACACGATCTGGGACGCCAAGGACCTGATCCAGGAACAGCTGATCGACTACATCCGCACGACGATCGTCGGGGCCGGCGGCCTGACCCACCTGCGCCGCATCGCCGACTTCGCCTCGCTGTGGTCGGTGCGCACCGGCTGCCACGGGGCGACGGACCTGTCGCCGGTAACCATGGGCGCGGCGCTGCACTTCGACACCTGGGTGCCCAACTTCGGCATCCAGGAATACATGCGCCACTCCGAGGAGACCGACGCGGTGTTCCCGCACGACTACCGGTTCGAGGCGGGCATGCTCTATGTGGGCGACACCCCGGGCCACGGCGTCGACATCGACGAGGCCCTGGCGGCCAAATACCCCTACGAGCCGCGCCAGCTGCCGGTGGCCCGCCTGGAAGACGGGACGATGTGGAACTGGTGAGGCTGTGCGTCCTTCGAGGCCCGCTGCGCGGGCGCCTCAGGATGAGGAGATCAGTGCAATAGCGTCCTCATCCTGAGGTGCGAGGCGTAGCCGAGCCTCGAAGGACGCACAGCCTAGCCGACGCCGTCACTCCCTCACAGGCGCCGGCGTTTCTGCATCCGCGTCAGGTCAAGGGGCTCGAGGATGCGCAGCAGCAGGTCGCGCATGGCGGCTTCGGCCTCGTCGGGGCGGCGGGCCAGGATGGCGTCGGCGATGCGGGCGTGGGCGGGCAGGTGCTGGTCGGCCTGCAGCTCGATCCCCGGCCGCTGGGCGCCGAAGCGCAGGGCCGCCTCGATGACGTCGCGCATGCGGCGGTGGAAGCGGTTGCCGCTGGCCTCCAGCACGGCCACGTGGAAGGCGATGTCGGCCGCCAGCGGATCCTCGTCGCCCCGTTCGGCGGCGGCCATGCGGGCCAGGGCCTGCTCGATCCCGTCCCGGCGTCGGGCGTCGGCCTCGCGGGCGGCCAGGGCCGCGGCCGTCGGCTCGACGCTGAGCCGCAGCTGGGTGAACTCGATCAGCAGGTCCAGCGAGAACTTGCGGGCGCGGATCCACGACAGGATGTCGGGGTCCAGCAGGTTCCAGTCGTCCTCGGCGTTGACGGTGGTGCCGCGACGGGCGCGGCTGGCCACCAGGCCCTTGGCGATCAGCATCTTCACCGCCTCGCGCACCACGGTGCGGGAAGCCCGGTAGCGATCGCAGATCTCGGTTTCGGTCGGGAAGGCCCGCATGGCGAAGGCGCCGGTGACGATCAGCCGGCCCAGGTCGTCGGCCAGGGTCTCGCTCAGGGTGCCCGCGGCGGTCAGGGAGCGGGGCATCGGCGGGCTCCTTGAGGCGGGGCGGTTCACGGCCGGCGCGAGCCGGCCGCGGAAGCAGCGAGCGGAGGGCTCCGCCCCGGCGTGAAGGCCGGGGCGGGCGCCGGGCTCAGTTCCGGTAGGTGAAGCCGACCGCGACGCGGGCGCCGCCGTAGGACACCGACCACGGATTGGGCTTGCCGTCGAAGCCGCGATCGTCCGAGCCGACCGACAGGCGGGCGGCGTTCAGCATGTTGCGGGCTTCGGCGTAGATCTCGAAGTTGCGGTTCAGGCGACGCGAGATCTTGGCGTCGAGATACTCGTACTTCTCCGAGTAGAAAGGCTCGCTCGGATTGTACGGGAAGCCGACGAAGTTGCCGATGTTGGTGTTGGGCGGGTTGCGCACCGGCGAGGCGCTGGTGTTGCCGCACGGCGAGATGCAGGAGAGCACCCGGTCGCGGGTCTGGTAGGCGATGCGGGCCTTGGTGACCCCGTCGTCGTACCAGAACACCAGGTTGGCGAAGTACTTGGACTGGCCGATCGGGTCGAGCGCCTCGCCGGTCAGCGGGTCCATGTAGGTGACCGCGTTGTTCGACTTGGTGGTCGAGATGTTGAAGTCCATCCCGGTCTTGTCGAACTTCCAGGGCAGGAAGGTGAAGGCCGTCCGCGCCACGAACTCCCAGCCCGACTGCACGTAGCCCGGACCGTTCTGGTAGGTGGTCATGGCGAAGTCGACGTCGGACAGCTGGCGGTCGGTGCCGGGCACCACCGTGTCGCTGCCGTCGAAGATCGAGCGGTTGTTCTTCAGCGGCACGGCGATGGCGCCGCCGACACGGACCTTCTGGCGGTAGTAGGCGATGCTGAACGAGGTGTCCTTGTTGGGATACCACTCCAGCGAGGTGTTGTTCTTGGTCGCCTGGTAGGGCTTGAGGTCCGCGTTGCCGAAGGTGCCGCAGGTCATGTCCTGCGCCGAGCCGTCGGTCTCCAGCGTGTCGAGGCGGCGCTCGTCGTAGGTGCAGGTGCCGCCCGGCCACAGGTACTTCATCGCCGGCGGAGCGACGGTCTTGGACCAGTTGTAGCGCATCACCACCTTGTCCGGGATGGCCCAGAGGGCGGCGTTGTAGGACGGCAGCCAGCCCGTGTACGACTTGTTGAGGGTCACCTGCTTGGTGATCGCGCCGGTGTTGATGCCCAGGGCGTTGGTCGGGTCGGCTGGATTGAAGTTGCTGTTCTTCAGCGTGTAGTCCAGCGTCACGTAGCCCGAGCCGGCGACTTCGGTCTTGAACATCCGGCTGCCCAGGTTGCCCTGGAGCTCCATGCCGAACGGCAGGTCATGGGCGAAGTCGGCCATCCAGTACCACGAGCTCATGGTCTCTTCGGTGGCGTTGAAAGGCTGGTCGTAGACATTGCCGTCGCTGGCCGTGCACGACTTGATGCAGTTGAGGTTGTAGTTGGCCGCGCTGGCCAGCTGCGAATAGGCCTTCGGCACGTCGATGCTGTCCCACAGCTCCAGGCCCGAAGTGCCCTCGTAGCCCTTCATGAACGGGCCCGAGTTCTCTTCCAGCGAGTTCTGGTAGATGGCGATCAGCTGCGCCTGGGTCAGGGTCTCGATGCCGTACAGGAAGTTCAGGCCGGTGGTCGGGTTGGGCGCGTAGCCGTAGACGCAGGCGTTGGCCGCGGTGGTGCTCGGCAGGTTCTGGCAGGCCCGCACGTCGCTGCGCAGCGTCAGGGTCGGCACGAACACGCCGGTCGTCGGCGAGTAGCCGCCGCCGGCCCAGGAGTCGGCCGTGGCGTTGCGATAGAGGGCGCCGACCTTGAAGCGGGTGAACAGCGGCATGTCGGGCAGGTAGGTCAGGTCGAACTTGACCTGGTCCTCGGCGCTTTCGACGAGGCGCGGCGTGAACGACAGGCGATAGGCGTTGCTGTACGACGGCATGCCGACCGCCGTGGGGTTCAGCATCTGCACGAAGTTCGTCATGTTGGTCTCATCGTACGAGGCCGGCGTGTCGATCGTCCAGATGCCGTTCTCCAGCACGCGCATCGTCGCGTTGCCGTAGTTGTAGGAGCGCGTCAGGCGGATGTCCTGGCGGCTGTATTTGCTTTCGTTGTGGCCGTAGGTCAGGTCGGCCGTGATCGGGCCGTGCTCGTACTTGGCGCCGCCCGACCAGTACTTGGTGTGCCAGTCCTGCTGGTTGTTGATGTGGTCGATGTTGACCCCGGCGTTGGTGATGTCGAACTGGGTCAGGTGGTGGTTGCCGTCGACCTGGATCGAGCCCGGCACGATGTTGGCCGCCACGCCGTACAGCGGGAAGGCGTTGTTGGTGACGGTCGTGCCCGGCGTGGTGTCGATGGTGAAGGCGCTGGTCGGCAGGCCCGGCATGTAGATGTAGTAGCCGCCGCCGCTGACGGCGCTCAGCACGTTGGGCGTGCCCGCCGGATAGAAGGTGTTGGTGGTCAGCGAGGTCGTCGTCAGGCCGGTCGCGGCCGTATAGAGGGTGGCGATGCCGCCGCGGGTGCGCTGGCGGTTCTCTTCCAGCTGGTCACGGTTGGAGACCTGGTACTTGGCGAACACCGTCAGGTCGTCGTTGACGCGGTAGTCCAGGCGGATGTCCCAAGACAGGCGCTCCTCGTACTGCGACCAGTTCTGGTCGCGCACCAGGTTGGGCGTGTAGTCGTTCCACTGGTTGAGGCAGCTGATCTGCGAGTTGATCTGGGCCTGCTGGGCCGCCAGGCGGTTGGCGCCGTTGCTGCCGGCGACGATCGTGCCCAGCTGGGCGTCGGTCAGCAGCGGGAAGGCGGCCAGACACTCGGCCTTGGTCTTGGCGGCGGCCGACTTGGTCAGCACGTCGGTCGGGGTCGGGGCGTTCCAGAAGCCGCCGCCGGTCAGGGCCCACGAGCCGATCGGGTCGTTGGCGCCCGTGCCGTTGGCGGTGGCCGGGTTGTAGGTGAAGGTCTTGTCCGGCGAATTGTCGAAGTCGGCGAAGCGCGTGTAGCCTTGGGCGTTGTTCGAGCCGCCGTTGTTCAGCGAGTGGCTGTCGTTCAGGCGCTTGCTGTAGCTGATGTTGGCGATGACGCCGAGGCGGTCGTCGAGGAACTTGCGCGAGGCGACGACGCCGATCTCCGGCGAGGCCTTCTGCGACAGGGTGTTGCCCGCGGCCGCGCCGCGCACCGACAGATAGGGCTTCTTGAAGTCCAGGCCCGTGCGGGTCTGGATCTGGATCGTGGCGCCCAGACCCCCCGGGGTCATATCGGCCGTCTGGCCCTTGATGACGTCCAGGCTCTTGATCATCTCGGCGGGGAATTCGCGCAGGTCGGCGCTGCGGCCGTCGCCGCCGCCCACGGCCAGGTTGGCGCCCGAGGCGGCCACGCCCATGCCATCCAGCTCGACGCGGGTCAGGTCGGCGCCGTTGCCGCGCACGACCACGCCGTCGCCTTCGCCCCAGCCGTTGCGCTCGATGGCGACGCCGGCGATGCGCGACATGGCTTCGTTGACGTTGCTGTCGGGGAAGGAGCCGACGTCGTCGGCGACGATGGAGTCCTGGGCGGTGATGCTGCGCTTCTTGCGCGAGATCGACGATTGCTGCGAGGCCCGGGCGCCGACGACGATGGTCTCGACCTCCGTCGGCTCATCGCGCGGCGCAGCGGCCGGCGCGGCGGTCTTGATGACTTCCTGCGCTGCGGCGATTTGCGGCGCGATCGCCGCGCTCAAGGCTATGACGGACACAGCAGCGGCCATATGGCCGCGCGCGCTAAGGCGCTCCATTAGATTTCCTCCCGATGTCTTCTTCTTTTTCGCGAGGGCCCCTCGCCCCCGCCGGACCCTTTGAGTCCGTGCGTGACCCGCGCCGCGCCTGCACGCGGCCGAGCTAGCCTAGGGCGGTCCCGCCCTTGGTCTGAAAGCCATTGTTCCCTCTCCCCAGCCCTTAGGTGGTGAACTTGGCCAGTCCCAATATGTTCAGGCCAATTCCACTATGTGGCATGACCACTTCATTGCATATCGGAGATATTTTGGCAAGAATTGATATTATCAATGTGATGAGCGCTGTGGCCGAAAGGCCCCGCCGCGCGGCCCCGGCGCCACGCCGCCAGCGCTCGCGAGACTGCGCGACGTCGGCGCGAACCGAAGCGGTTCGACACGGAAGGATGATTGTTTTGGATGGGCGCGCCGCGCCGTGGCGGCCCGGGAGGGTGTTCCGCAGTCCAATAAAAACAAGGGCTTGGGCTGTCTAACGCTTTCAATTCGGGCTTTGATTTTCCAAGGGAATTTCAAATTCCTGTCTAACGTTTTCGACCTCCGCCGGGAGGCTTGCTGATGGCGCTCGACGCGATCCGCTGGGCGTTCCGCACGCCCATTGAAAGCAGGTCCAGCCGTCACCGTCG
>JASGDR010000135.1:0-5666 GCA_047607095.1 Caulobacter sp. | reverse complement strand
TCGCGGCCCTGGGTCGCCCGCGCGGGGCCGGCGACGCCCGCCTGTTCCTCAAGCTCGACTGCTGGCACGCGATGGCGTTCGACCTGTTTCGCGAGGCCTTCCCGCATGCGCCCTGGGTCCACCTCCACCGCGCGCCGGAGGAGGTGCTGGTCTCGCACGCCCGCGAGGCGGGGATGCAGATGGTTCCCGGCGTGGTGGCGCCGTCGGTGTTCGGCCTGGAGACGCCGGAAACGCCCGACGCCGACTATCGCGCGCGGGTGCTGGCGGCGATCGGCGAGGCGATGCTGGCGGCCGTGGCGCGGGACGGGGCGGGGATGCTGGTCGGCTACGCGGCTCTGCCGGCGGCGGTGACGACGCGGATCCTGCCGCATTTCGGCTGGTCGCCGACGCCGGCGGAGGCCCAGGCGATGGCGGCGGCCTCGGCGATCGACGCCAAGGCTTCGGATCGGGTCTTCCGCGCCGACGGCGAGGCGAAGCGGGCCGAGGTCGACGCGGCGATCCGGACGGCCTGCGCGCGGCGGCTGGACGAGCTGCACGCGCGGCTGGACGCCGCTTCGATCGGAAATCAAGGGGAAGGGGTGGAAGGGGCGCGCCTGGGATTGGGGGGGTGACGCGCCCCTTCCGGTCGCGGCGTGTCCGGGGGGATGCCGCCGCGATCAGCCCCGCACCGTCGCGCGGGGATCTCGTGGGGGAGGGCTGACCCTCCCCCCTTAACTCAGGCCCCCTTGCCGGCGGCTTGGGGAGCGCCGCCGCCGAGGGCCTTGTAGAGGGTGACCAGGTTGCTGGCCCGGGCCAGGCGCGCGTTGATCAGGCCCTGCTGGGCCGAGTACTGCGTGCGCTGGGCGTCCAGCAGGGTCAGGGCGCTGTCCACGCCGCGGTCGTAGCGCAGCTTGGTCAGCCGGGCGGTGTCCGTGGCGGCGGCGGCCAGGCGTTCCTGGGCGGCCAGGCGGTCGCCGATCGTGGACTGGGTCGCCAGGGCGTCGGCCACCTCGCGGAAGGCCGTCTGCACGGTCTTCTCGTAGGTCGCCGCCGCGATCTTCTGGCTGGCCTTGGCGCCGTCCAGATTGGCCTTGTTGGCCCCGCCGGCGAAGATCGGCAGGGTGATGCTGGGCGCGAAGCTCCAGGCCTTGCCGCCGCTCTTGAACAGGTCGCCGAGATCGGTGCTGGCGCTGCCGTACGACCCCGTCAGGCTGATCTGCGGGAAGAAGGCCGCCCGGGCCGCGCCGATGTTGGCTTCCGCCCCCATCAGGTCGTGCTCGGCCGCCAGCACGTCCGGACGGCGGGTCAGCACGTCGGACGGCACGCCCGCCGGCAGGTCCGGCAGGATCTGGGCGGTGATCAGGCCGCCGGCCGGCAGCAGGTCGGCCGACACCTCGGTCCCGGCCAGAAGGCGCAGGGCGTTCTTGTCCTGCTCGACCTGGGCCGTGTAGGTGGCGACGTCGGAGCGGGCGCTCTCGGCCGAGGTCTGGGCCGTGCGCAGGTCGATCTGCGAGACGGCGCCGGCGTCGAACTGGCGCTGGGTGAGGGCGAGGCTGTCCTCGCGGCTCTTCAGCGTGTCCTTGGCCAGGGCCAGCAGGTCCTGGTCGGCGGCCAGGGTCAGCCAGGCGTTGGCCGTCTCGGCGATCAGGCTGATCTGGGTCGCGCGGGCGGTCTCGGCGGTGGACAGGTAGCTCTGCAGGGCCACGTTCGACAGGCTGCGGACCCGGCCGAACAGATCGACCTCGTAGGAGGTGACGCCGACGCCGGCCGAGTAGCTCTCGATGTCCAGGGCCGCGCCCGTCTGCGAGGTCGCCGCCGGGGTGTGGCTGCGGGTCTCGCTGAGCGAGGCGTTGACGCCCGGCAGCAGGTCGGCCCGCTGGACGCGATAGGTCGCCCGAGCCTTTTCGATGTTGAGCACCGCGACCCGAAGGTCGCGGTTGTTGGCCAGGGCCAGTTCGATCGTCCCCGCCAGGCGGGGATCCTCGAAGACCTGTTTCCAGGCCAGGTCGCCGGCGCTCACGGTCTGGCCGTTGGCCGAAGCCGTCGGCCAGCTCGTGGCGACCGGCAGGGCCGGGCGCTCGTGCGGGGGAGCCAGGGTGCAGGCGGAAAGCGCGCTCGCCGCCAGCAGGGTGAGGGTCAGGTTACGAAGCATCTCAGTGGCTCTCGGTCGGAGCAACGGGGGCCTCGTCGTGGTGACGGGGCTTGGGCTTGAAGAGCCGTTCGACGATCACGAAGAACAGCGGGACGAAGAAGATCGCCAGGATGGTCGCCGACAGCATGCCGCCGATGACGCCCGTGCCGATCGCGTGCTGGCTGCCCGAGCCGGCCCCGTTGGAGATCGCGAGCGGCAGAACGCCGAAGACGAAGGCCAGCGAGGTCATGATGATCGGGCGCAGACGGATGCGGACGGCTTCGAGCGTGGCTTCCACCAGGTCGCCGGTGCGCTCGAAGATCTCCTTGGCGAACTCGACGATCAGGATGGCGTTCTTGGCCGCCAGGCCCATGGTCGTGAGCAGGCCCACCTGGAAGTAGATGTCGTTGGACAGGCCGCGCAGGGTGGTCGCCAGCAGGGCGCCGACGATGCCGAGCGGGATGACCATGATGACCGACAGCGGGATCGACCAGCTCTCGTAGAGGGCCGCCAGCAGCAGGAACACCACCAGGATCGAGATGGCGTACAGGGCCGGAGCCTGGTTGCCCGCTTCACGCTCCTGGGCCGACAGACCGGTCCATTCGAAGCTGATGCCGGCCGGCAGGGTGGCGGCGATCTTCTCCATGGCGGCCATCGCGTCGCCCGAGCTCTTGCCCGGGGCCGGAGAGCCCTGGATGTTCATCGACGACAGGCCGTTGTAGCGCTCCAGACGCGGCGAGCCGTAGATCCAGCGCGTCGTGGCGAAGGCCGAGAAGGGCACCATCTGGCCGCTGCTGTTGCGGACGTACCAGTTGTTGAGGTCTTCCGGCTTCATCCGGTACTGGGCGTCGGCCTGCAGGTAGACCTTCTTCACCCGGCCGCGGTCGACGAAGTCGTTGATGTACGACCCGCCCCACGCGGCGCTGAGCGCGGCGTTGATGTCCGAGGTGGTCAGGCCCATCGCCCCGGCCTTGGCCTGGTCGATGTCGATCTTCAGCTGCGGGGTGTCTTCCTGGCCGTTGGGACGCACGCCGACCAGGTTGGGATCCTGGGCGGCCATGCCCAGCACCTGGTTGCGGGCGGCGGTCAGGGCTTCATGGCCCACGCCGCCGATGTCCTGCAGCTGGAAGTCGAAGCCCGACGAGGTGCCCAGTTCAGGCACCGCCGGCGGCACGACGGCGAAGACCATCGCGTCGCGGATCTGGCCGAAGGCTCCCATGGCGCGGCCGGCGACGGCGGCGGCCTTGAGATTGGCGGCCTTGCGCTTGTCGAAGTCCTTCAGGCGGACGAAGGCCAGACCGGCGTTCTGGCCGGCGCCGCTGAAGCTGAAGCCCGAGACGGTGAAGACCGACTGCACGGCGTCCTTCTCGCCTTCCAGGAAGTGGCTGCGGACCTGGTCCAGCACGCCCTGGGTGCGTTCCTCGGTGGCGCCCGGCGGCAGCTGGACGAGGGTGATCATGATCCCCTGGTCCTCTTCCGGCAGGAAGGCGCTGGGCAGGCGGACGAACAGCAGGCCCATGACCAGGATGATCACGCCGTAGATGGCCATCCAGCGGACGCTCTTGCCGAGGATGCCGCGGACGCCGTTCTGATAGCGGCCCGAGACGTCGTTGAAGCTGCGGTTGAACCAGTTGAAGAAGCGGTTGAAGAAATTGATCACCGCGCCCAGCAGGCCCTGGTGGTCGGTGCGCAGCAGGCCGCCGTGGCCGTGGGCCGAGGGCTTCAGCATGGTGGCGCAGAGGGCCGGGGTCAGCACCAGCGCCACGATCACCGACAGGCCCATGGCCGAGACGATGGTGATCGAGAACTGGCGGTAGATCACGCCCTGCGAGCCGCTGAAGAAGGCCATCGGCACGAACACCGCCGACAGCACCAGCGCGATGCCGATCAGGGCGCCGGTGATCTCGCCCATCGACTTGCGGGTGGCCTCGATCGGGGAAAGGCCCTCTTCGCTCATCACCCGCTCGACGTTCTCGACCACGACGATGGCGTCGTCGACCAGAAGGCCGATGGCCAGCACCAGGCCGAACATGGTCAGCGTGTTGATGGAGTAGCCGAAGGCCGCGAGGATGCCGAAGGTGCCCAGCAGGACGACCGGGACGGCGATGGTCGGGATCAGGGTCGCGCGCCAGTTCTGCAGGAACAGGAACATGACGATGAAGACGAGGATGATCGCTTCGACCAGGGTCTTGATCACTTCGTGGATCGACAGCTCCACGAACGGCGTGGAGTCGTAGGGCACGACGTAGCGGTAGCTGGTCGGGAAGCTCTTCTCGAGCTGGGCCATGCGCTCCTTCACCGCCTTGGCGGTGTCGAGGGCGTTGGCGCCGGGGGCCAGCTTGATGGCCAGACCGGCGGCCGGCTTGCCGTTGAACTTGGCGCTCGAGACATAGCTTTCCGCGCCCAACTCCACGCGGGCGACGTCGCGCAGGTGCACGATGGCGCCGCCGGTGCTGTTCTTGACGATGATGTTCTCGAACTCTTCCGGGGTCTGCAGGCGCGACTGGGCCGTGATGGTGGCGTTCAGCGCGGTGCCCTGCACGCTGGGCGTGCCGCCCAGCTGACCGGCGGAGACCTGGGCGTTCTGGGCCGTGATGGCGGTCGAGACGTCGGCCGGGGTCAGGCTGTAGGAGGCCAGCTTGTTCGGGTCGAGCCAGATGCGCATGGCGTACTGGGCGCCGAACAGCTGCACGTCGCCCACGCCGTCGACGCGGCTCAGCGGGTCCTGGATGTTGGACGCGATGTAGTCGGCGAGGTCGGTGTTGGTGGTCTTCGGGTCCTCGGAATAGAGGCCGACGACCATCATGAAGTTACGGGCCGACTTGGCGACCGTCAGGCCTTGCTGCTGCACTTCCTGGGGTAGCAGGGCCTCGGCGCTGGACAGCTTGTTCTGGACCTGCACCTGGGCGATGTCGATGTCGGTGCCGGCCTTGAAGGTCAGGGTCGTGGTGGCCGAGCCGGAGCTGTCGCTGGTCGACGACATGTAGTCCAGCCCGTCCAGGCCCTTCATCTTCTGTTCGATGACCTGAGTGACGCTGTCTTCGACCGTCTTGGCCGAGGCGCCGGGATAGGTGGCGGAGACCGAGACCTGCGGCAGGGCGATCTCGGGATACTGGGCGATCGGCAGGCTGGTGATGGCGAGCGCGCCCGCCAGCATGATCACGATCGCGACGACCCATGCGAAGATGGGCCTGTCGATGAAGAAACGGGACAGCATTGGGGGCCGGCCTTAGCGTTGAGCGGTGATGACGGAGGCCTTCACGGGCGCTCCGGGACGGACCTTCTGCAGGCCTTCGACGATGACCTGGTCGCCGACCTTCAGGCCGGACGTGACCAGCCACTTTTCGCCGACCGTCTGGCCGACGGTGATCGGACGGGTCTCGGCGACGCCCTTGGCGCCGACGACGGTGACCGTGGCGTTGCCCTTCGGGTCGCGGCTGACGCCGGCCTGCGGGATCAGCACGCCGTTGGAGGCCACGCCCTTGCCGAGGGTGGCGCGGACGTACATGCCCGGCAGCAGGGTGCCGTTCGGGTTGTCGAAGGTGGCGCGCAGGCC
>JASGDR010000134.1:0-8679 GCA_047607095.1 Caulobacter sp. | reverse complement strand
GCTGCGCTCGACCAGCTCGTCGCCCAGCTCGGGCCGCTTGCCGCGCGCGGCGGCCGGCGCCCCGCCCAGCGCCACGGCCGGCGGATCGGCCTCCAGCGCGCCGATCGGGGCGATGGTCTTGGTCAGCAGGCCCGGATCGAAGCGCGTGCGCAGCTCGAACGGCTGGTCGGCGTCCATCCGCCGGGCCGCCTCGGTCAGCCAGTCGCGGCTGCCCCCCTCGATCCGCTCGATCATCAGCCGCACCCGGCCGCCGCAGCACTGGGCCAGCAGCGGGCCCAGCGGATAGTCCTGGATCGCGAACGCGGCCTGCGATCCGGTCAGCATCCGCCGCGCCTGGTTGGTGGCCTGATGCTCCAGATTGCCGCCGCCGATCGTTCCCGACTGGCCGCCCTCCCAGACCACCATCTTCGTCCCCGCCTCGCGCGGGGCCGAGCCCTCGGTGGCCAGCACGGTGACCAGCGCGGCGTGGTCGTCGGCGTCCAGCCGCGACAGGGCCGCGCGGGCCCAGTTCCTGTGAACGGAGATCATGGCGCCGCCCGCCGGCGCACGTCTTCCACCGCCGTCAGCACCGCCTCCGGCGTCGCCGGCGCATCCAGGTTCGGCATCACCTTGTGATCGCCCACCGCCGCCACCGCCCGGGTGATGGCCGAGAACACCGAGATCGCCAGCATCAGCGGCGGCTCGCCCACGGCCTTCGACCGGTGGACGGTCGGCTCGGCGTTGCGGCCCGGCTCCCACAGGGCGACGTTCAGCACCTTCGGCCGGTCGCCGGCCGTCGGGATCTTGTAGGTCGAGGGGGCGTGGGTCTTCAGCACGCCCTTGGCGTCGTAGACCAGCTCCTCCGTCGTCAGCCAGCCCATGCCCTGGATGAAGCCGCCCTCCACCTGGCCAAGGTCGATGGCCGGGTTCAGCGAGCGGCCCACGTCGTGCAGGATGTCGGCGCGCAGCACCTTGCTCTCGCCGGTCAGGGTGTCGATCACCACCTCGCTGCAGGCCGCGCCATAGGCGAAGTAGTAGAACGGCCGCCCGCAATGGGTCTTGCGGTCGTAGGTGATCTTGGGCGTAGCGTAGAAGCCGGTGGCCGACAGCGAGATCCGCGCGAGGTACGCCTGCCGGCACAGGTCGGGAAAGCTCACCGTCTCGCCGCCGATCCGCACGCCCTCGGGCGTGAAGGCCACCTGCGAAGGCTCGACGCCCCACTTCTCGGCCGCGAAGGTCGTGAGCCGCCCCTTCAGCTTGCCCGCCGCGTCCAGCACGGCCATGCCGTTGAGGTCCGCTCCCGACGAGGCGGCCGTGGCCGAGGTGTTGGGCACCTTGTCGGTCGTGGTCGAGGTGATCTTCACGCGGCCCAGCGGAACCTGGAACGCCTCGGCGGCCACCTGCGCCATCTTCAGATAGAGCCCCTGCCCCATCTCGGTCCCGCCATGGTTCAGCATGATCGAACCGTCGGTGTAGATGTGGATCAGGGCGCCGGCCTGGTTCAGGTGGGTGGTGGTGAACGAGATGCCGAACTTCACCGGCGTCAGGGCCAGGCCCTTCTTCAGGATCGGATTGGCCGCGTTGAACGCCTCGACCGCCCGCTGCCGGGCCTCGTAGTCGCAGGACCTGGCCAGTTCCTCGATCAGCTCGGGCGCGACATTGTCTTCCACTACCTGATGGTAGGGCGTCAGGTTGCGCCCGCCTCCTTCGCCATGGGCGCCGTAGAGATTGCGGCGACGCACCTCCAGCGGGTCGATCCCGGCGGCCTGCGCCACGGCGTCCATCACCCGCTCGATCGCCGCCATGCCCTGCGGCCCGCCGAAGCCCCGGAAGGCGGTGTTGGAGACGGTGTGGGTGCGATAGCGGTGCGAGACGATCTCGACCGCCGGCAGGTAGTAGGCGTTGTCGGCGTGGAACATCGCCCGGTCGTTGATGGCCGGTGACAGGTCCGTCGTCGCGCCGCAGCGCGAGGCCAGCTCCAGCTTCACGCCCAGCAGCCATCCCTCGTCGTCGAAGCCGACCTCGTACTCGACCTCGAAGTCATGCCGCTTGCCGGTCATGACCATGTCCTCGTCGCGGTCGGGCCGGCACTTGGCCGGGCGGCCGGTCTTCACCGCCACCAGGGCCGCGGCCGCCGCGAACAGCGAGGCCTGGGTCTCCTTGCCGCCGAAGCCGCCGCCCATGCGCCGCACCTCCACCGTCACGGCGTGGTCGGGCCGCCCCAGCACGCGGGCGATCAGGTGCTGCACTTCGGAAGGATGCTGAGTCGAGCACCAGACGTGGACGTCGCCCTCCTCGCGCGGCGTCGCCAGCGAGGCCTGCCCCTCGAGATAGAAGTGATCCTGGCCGCCGATGGCGTGGCGGCCCTTCACGCGGTTGGGCGCGGCGGCCAGCGCGGCCTCGACGTCGCCACGGGCCATGCGCTGGCTGGCCTCGATCTTCAGCTCGGCCCTGGCCGCGTCCTCGATGGTGATCGCCGCCGGCAGATCCTCGTATTCCATCACGGCCTTGGCCGCGGCGGCGCGGGCGGCCCCGATCGAGGTCGCCGCCACCGCGAACAGGCTCTGGCCCACGCAATAGACCTCGCTTTCCGCGAACAGGCGGTCGTCGTGGATCACCGGGCTGACGTCGTTCTCGCCGGGAATGTCGGCGGCGGTCAGCACGCAGACCACGCCGGACGAGGCGCGCACGGCGGAAAGGTCCATCGACACGATCCGCGCATGGGCCCTGGCGCTCATGCCCAGATGGACGTGCAGCATCCCCGCCGGCTCGGGCAGGTCGTCGACATAGATCGCCGTCCCCGTCACGTGGCGCAGGGCGCTGTCGTGCGGGATCGAGGCGTGCACGCCCGTGAACGGCGTGAGTTTTGCGGCCGCGCCGGAATCAGCCATGGGCCGCCTCCGCCAGCACGCTGGTCGCCACGTCCGGCTGGGCGCTCTCCAGGAACGCCCGGACCAGCAGGTTGCGCGCCGTCCTGGCGCGATAGTCCGCCGAGGCCCGCATGTCGGACAGCGGCGTATAGTCCTCGTCCAGCTTCGCGGCGGCCGCGTCGACGACCTCGCGCGTCCACGGCCGGCCGACCAGGGCCGCCTCGCAGGCGGCCGCCCGCTTGGGCGTGCCGGCCATGCCGCCGAACGCGACGCGCGCGGCGGTCACCACGCCGTCCGCGACCGTGATCGCGAAGGCGGCGCAGACGGCCGAGATGTCCTGGTCGAAGCGCTTGGACAGCTTGTAGACCTTGAAGACCTGGCCCGCCGGCCCGCGCGGGATAATCACCGCCTCGACGAACTCGCCGGCCGTGCGGTCCTGCTTGCCGTAGGCGACGAAGAAGTCTTCCAGCGGGATCTCGCGGGTCTGCTCGCCCCGGCGCAGCACCAGGGTCGCGCCCAGGGCGATCAGGGCCGGCGGCATGTCGCCGATCGGCGAGCCGTTGGCGATGTTGCCGCCGATCGTGCCGCTGTTGCGCACCTGGGTCGAACCCAGCCGCCGCATCATGTCGCCCAGGCTGGGATAGCGTCCGGCCAGGATCTCGATCGCCTCGACATAGCGAACGCCCGCGCCGATGCGCAGCGCGTCGCCCACGCGGGTGATGGCCTTCAGTTCGGCCACCCGGCCGATGTCGATCAGGGTCTGGGGCGGCTTTCTCAGCTTGGTCACCCACAGGCCGACGTCGGTCGCCCCGGCCACGAAGGCCGCTTCGGGATTGGCCTCGGCGGCGGCGGCCAGTTCGGACAGGCTGCGCGGCGCCAGCCAGCGACGGACGACGCCGCGCACCGGATCCTCGTGCGCCAGGCTCAGCATGGCCTGCCGCTGGATCGCCTTCAGCGGCGCGGTCACGTCCGGCGCGGGCTCTCGAGCCACCTCGCGCGCGGCCTCCAGGATCGGGCCGTAGCCGGTGCAGCGGCACAGGTTGCCCGCCAGCACGTCCTCGACCGGCGCTCCCGCCCCGCAGGCGCCCACGGCCCGGCCGTACAGCGACATCACGATGCCCGGCGTGCAGAAGCCGCACTGCGAGCCGTGCTTGTCGATCATCGCCTGCTGCACCGGATGCGGCTTGCCCGCGCAGCCGCCCCCGCAGCCGGCGGAAAGGCTCTCGACGGTCATCACCGCCTTGCCGTCCAGCATCGGCAGGAACTGGATGCAGGCGTTGACCGCCCGCCAGGACACCGGCTTCAGGTCGTCGCCCGTGGTCAGCTCGCCGACCAGAACGGTGCACGAGCCGCAGTCGCCCTCGGCGCAGCCTTCCTTGGTCCCGGTCTTGCGCAGCGGTCCACGCAGGTGCTCCAGCAGGGTCGTCGTCGGATCGACGCCCGCCGCCTCCTGCGCCTCGCCGTTCAGCAGGAACCGGACCGTCCCGCCCATCTCAGCTGCCCCGGTAGGTCGAATAGCCGAACGGCGAGACCAGCAGCGGCACGTGGTGGTGCTGGGCCGGGTCGGCCACCGCGAAATCGATGGTCACCACGTCGAGGAACGGCGGGTCGGAAACCTTGGCGCCGCTGGCGGCGAAATAGGCGGCGATCTCGAACTCCAGCCGATAACCGCCGACCGCCAGGTCCTCGCCCTCGACCAGCCGCGCCCGCCCGTCCGCGTCGGTGACGCCCGCCTTCAGCAGCGCCGGCGGGCCTTCCACCCGGCGATAGACGCGCACCGCCACCCCGGCGGCCGGCCGGCCGGCGGCGGTGTCGAGGATGTGGGTCGTCAGGCCGCTCATGCTTGGTCCTGCGGGATCGGGGTCATCATACGCTCACTCGCCTCCTTTCCCGAGGCTGGAACCGCGAGCGTCGGCTGTCCAGCCTCGCCCCCGCCCGACGCCCCGTCCCCGGCCGGTTCGCCCAGCCACGCGGCGACGGGCGCCCGCCGATTGAGCGTATATAAGTCTTTTATTACTTACCAGTCGGGCCCGTTGCGTCGTCCCGCCGACCCACCCGCGCGCCCAGGCGACGCCGAAGGGACGCAGAATCGCAAAAAATGGTCGGCGGACGCTGCGTAAGGTTGGAAATACGCGGCCAACCCCGGTAGCTACACCGCCAGACGGGCCGCGCGCGCTCTCCAGGACGGGGAGCGCATCAAACAAGACGGCCCGCGCCACGCGCTGCGCAGAACAGGACCGATCGATGGACGAGGATTTCCGTAAAGCCGCCCTGGATTACCACCGGCTGCCGCGGCCCGGAAAACTGGCCATCGAGGCCACGAAACGGATGGCCACCCAGCGCGACCTCGCGCTGGCCTACTCTCCCGGCGTCGCCGCCCCGTGCGTGGCCATCGCCGAGAACGCCGACCTGGCCCGCGACTACACCGCCCGCGGCAACCTGGTGGCCGTGATCTCCAACGGCACCGCCGTGCTCGGCCTGGGCGACATCGGCCCGCTGGCCTCCAAGCCCGTGATGGAAGGCAAGGCCGTCCTCTTCAAGAAGTTCGCCGGCATCGACGTCTTCGACATCGAGGTCGACGCCAAGGATCCCGACCGCTTCATCGAGGTCGTGGCTGCGCTCGAGCCCACCTTCGGCGGCATCAACCTCGAGGACATCAAGGCCCCCGAGTGCTTCATCATCGAGCGCAAGCTGCGCGAGCGGATGAACATCCCGGTCTTCCACGACGACCAGCACGGCACCGCCATCGTCTGCGCCGCCGCCGTCCGCAACGCCCTGCTCGTGCAGGGCAAGGCGCTGAAGGACGTCAAGCTGGTCACCTCGGGCGCCGGCGCCGCGGCCCTGGCCTGCGTCGACCTGCTGGTGTCGATGGGCCTGCCGGTCGAGAACGTCACCCTCACCGACATCAAGGGCGTGGTCCACGCCGGCCGTGATCCGGACATGCCGGAGAACATGGCCCGCTACGCCCGTCCGACCGACGCGCGCACCCTGCCCGACGTGCTGCCCGGCGCCGACATCTTCCTGGGCCTGTCGGCCCCGCGCGTCTTCAAGCCCGAATGGCTGCCGCTGCTGGCCGAGAAGCCGCTGATCCTGGCCATGGCCAATCCGGACCCGGAGATCCTGCCGGAACTGGTCTACGCCCAGCGCCCCGACGCCATCATGGCCACCGGTCGCAGCGACTACGCCAACCAGGTCAACAACGTCCTCTGCTTCCCGTTCATCTTCCGCGGCGCGCTCGACGTCGGCGCGTCCGAGATCAACGAAGCCATGAAGGTGGCGGCCGTCGAGGCCATCGCCGAGCTGGCCCGCGCCGAGGCCTCGGAAGTCGTCGCCTCGGCCTATGGCGGCGCGGCCCCGATGTTCGGCCCGCAATACATCATCCCCAAGCCCTTCGATCCGCGCCTGATCCTGCAGATCGCCCCGGCCGTGGCCCGCGCGGCCATGGACTCAGGGGTGGCCACCCGGCCGATCGAGGACTTCGACGCCTACCGCGCCGAGCTGGAGCTGTTCGTCTATCGCTCGGGCCAGCTGATGCGCCCGGTGTTCGAGCGCGCCCGCAAGGCGACCAAGGCCGCCAAGGTCCGCGTCGCCTACGCCGAGGCCGAGGACGAGCGCGTCCTGCGCGCCGTGCAGACCGTCGTTGACGAGGGCCTGGCCGCCCCCGTTCTGGTCGGTCGCCGCGAGGTGATCAAGGCCAAGGCGGCCGAGATGGGCCTGCGCCTCGACCTGGGCGGCGCGGTCGAGATCCTCGACCCGCAGGCCGACCGCGAGGTGTTCGAGCCGATCATCGGCCAGTACCAGAACCTGGTCGGCCGCCGCGGCGTGCCGCCGATGGCCGCCAAGCGCCGCGTCGAGGGCCGTCGCACCGTCGCCGCCTCGATGCTGCTGCAGACCGGCCAGGTCGACGCGGCCCTGGTGGGCGGCAGCGGCGACTGGTGGCAGCACATGACCTATGTCCTGCCGATCATCCCCAAGCGCGAGAACGTCGGCCGCGTCTACGCCATGTCGTCGCTGATCCTCGACAACGGCACGCTGTTCTTCTGCGACACCCACGTCAATGTCGACCCGACCGCCGAGCAGGTGGCCGAGATGACGCTGCTGGCCGCCGAATCGGTGCGCCGCTTCGGCCTGACGCCCAAGGCGGCGCTGCTGTCGCATTCCTCGTTCGGGGCCTCCAACTCGCCGACCGCCCGCAAGATGCGCGAGGCCCTGGCCCTGGTGCGCGCGAGCGCGCCCGAGCTCGAGGTCGACGGCGAGATGCACGCCGACGCGGCCCTCTCCCAGGCCCTGCGCGACCGCCTGGTCGGCGACAGCACCCTGAAGGGCTCGGCCAACCTGCTGGTCATGCCCACCCTGGATGCGGCCAACATCTCGCTCACCCTGCTGACGGCCGCCACCGAGGCCCTGCTGGTCGGTCCGATCCTGCTGGGCATGAGCCGGCCGGTGCACGTGCTGACGCCCAGCGTCACCGCCCGCGGCATCGTCAACATGACCGCCCTGGCCGTGAACCAGGCCGCGGCCGAGCGCGCCGCCAAGGCGGGCTGATCCCCGGCCGCCGCCCCCGGCGGGCGGCGACGGGACGATGCGAAGACGGAGGCCTCTCCGGCAGGAGGGGCCGCCGTTTTTCTTTGGTCGCCGGAGCCGCGCGGCGCGCACGAAAAAGCCCCGCCGGAACCCTCCCCTGTCGCAGCGACAGAAGTCAGGTCCCGACGGGGCCTAATTCGCCGGGTCGGCGGACGGCCGGGCGCTCCGCGCCAGGTCGTCCGAAACCGATCCCTTAGAGGATGCGCAGGTTACCGGCCGAGGTCTTGCCCGAGCGGCGGTCCTGCTCGAGCTCGTAGCCGACTTGCTGGCCTTCGTTCAGGCCGCGCAGGCCGGCGCGCTCGACGGCCGAGATGTGCACGAAGATGTCGCCGCCGCCGTTGTCCGGCTGGATGAAGCCGAAGCCCTTGGTGCTGTTGAACCACTTCACCACGCCCGTGCCGGCTTCGCCGGTGCCGGCCGAGTAGCCGCCGCCGCCGCCGCCGCGCGGGCCATCGAAGCTGCGCTGCGGACGACGCGGAGCGCCGCCGGCCGGAACGGCGCCATGGCCGGTCACGCGCAGGTTGCCGGCCGAGGTCTTGCCCGAGCGGCGGTCCTCTTCCAGCTCGTAAGCCACTTGATCGCCTTCGTTCAGACCCGACAGGCCCGAACGTTCAACCGCGGCGATGTGGACGAACACGTCCTGGCCGCCGTCCTCGGGCTGAATGAAGCCAAAGCCCTTGGCCGGGTTGAACCACTTAACGACACCGTTCGCCATCTTATCCTCAAAACCTCAATCGACGGGCCAATTGCCGGCCCGCGTCCTTCCACAGCAACTCATGACGCAAAACTGCGGCACGCGCTATGGCCTTTGCACGGAGATTATCGACGGGAAGCGGCCGCAGGCCAGAAAAATTCGCGCGCGGAGGCTCAGCTGTCGCCAAAATACAACTATGGGCGGTACAGCAGGACCTGAAAAAAGGCCGGCGCGAGACGCGACGACCTTCATGACTTCGAATTTTTACGCCTGCGGAAGTTTGGGTGCGGGGACAGGATTTGAACCTGTGACCTTCAGGTTATGAGCCTGACGAGCTACCGGGCTGCTCCACCCCGCGGCAGGGGTATATGGTGATTGCAGGGTTTGGACTTACTTGGTTTCAACGTTTCCGGGCGGCGAACCGTGAGGCGCTTCGCCTGAAACGTTGATGATGCATCCTTTTAGCGGACCTGGCGGCGACCTACTCTCCCGCGCCTTGAGACGAAGTACCATTGGCCCTGGGGGACTTAACGACCGAGTTCGGAATGGGAT
>JASGDR010000133.1:0-3364 GCA_047607095.1 Caulobacter sp. | reverse complement strand
GAAGGCCGGTGGGGGGGGCGGTTTCAGCTTCCGAGGCGTTGGCCGACTACGCAGTCATTCCCCCCACCGATCGCTTCGCGATCACCTCCCCCACAGGGGGAGGTTCCTCAAAGGTGGACGTCTCGCCCTACGCCTTCGGCCGCCAGTCCTCCGGCGCCAGTTCGAAGCCCTCGAACCGGAAGCCCGGCGCGACGGTGCAGCCCACTAGGGTCCAGGCCCCCAGCGACACCGCCGTCTGCCACCAGCCGACCGGCGCCACCACCTGCGGGCGGCAGCCGGCGCGCAGGTCCGGGCCCAGGGTATGGGGAGTCATGCCCACGCCGTCGGGCGGCGACAGGGTCAGGCGGATCGGGGCGCCGGCGTACCAGTGCCAGATCTCGACCGCGTCGATGCGGTGCCAGGCCGACATCTGCTCGGCCTCCAGCAGGTAGTAGATCGCCGTCGAGGCCGGACGGCCGTCGGCGTTCGGGGCGTCCTCGAACATCCGCACGTACCAGCCGCCCTCGGGATGGGGCTGCATGCCGAGCAGGCGCACGATCTCGCCGGCGCCCAGATCGCCGGAAATCCCCACAACGCTCATCGAACTCATCCCTTGAAACTGTCCTTGGCCGCGCGGATCTCGGCGAAGGCCTGGGCCGGCGCGAGGCCCGGCCGCAGCACCGGGGCGCGCAGGAAGGGGTTGGTGGCCTTTTCCAGGCCGATGGTGGTGGGCACGGTGGCCTCGCCGCGCTCGCGGGCGGCGAACACCTGGTCGGCGCGCGCCTTCAGGCCCGGGTCGGCGTCGACCGACAGGGCGAAGCGGGCGTTCGAGGCGGTATATTCGTGGGCGCAGTAGACGGTGGTGTCGTCGGGCAGGGCGGCTAGTCGCGACAGCGAGGCCCACATCTGCTCGGGGTCGCCCTCGAACATCCGCCCGCAGCCCAGGGCGAACAGGGTGTCGCCGACGAAGGCGATCGCGTCGGCCGCGTCATGATAGGCCACGTGGCCCAGGGTGTGGCCGCCGCTGTCGATCACCGAAAGCCTGGTCTCGCCCAGTTCCACCACGTCGCCGCCGGCCACCGCGCGGTCGAGCGGGGCGATGCGGGTCACCTCCTGCGGACCGACGATGGTCGCGCCCGTGGCGGCCTTGACCTTGTCGTTGCCGCCGGCGTGGTCGGGATGCCAGTGGGTGTTGAGCACCAGATCCAAACCCCAGCCCAGCTTTTCCAGCTGCAGCAGGATGGCGTCGGCGTCGGGCGTGTCGATGCAGGCGGTCTTTCCGCTGGCGACGTCGCGCACGAGAAAGCCGTAATTGTCGGACAGGCAGGGAAACTGGTGGATTTCGAGCGGCATGCGGTCGGCCTTGGTCACGAACTGGGTCGGCGGGCGTGACGCCGGGGATTCGCCCGCCTACATAGATGGCCTCGACGCCACGGAGACTCAATGCGCCGCGACGTGCTCGACCTCAGGGCCTTCTACGCCGCCCCCCTCGGACGGGTGGCGCGGGAGATGCTCGGCCGCAAGGTGGTCGAAGCCTGGGGCGACGCCAACGGACTGGACGTGCTGGGCCTGGGCTACGCCACGCCCTTCCTCGACGAGTGCCGGGCCAAGGCCCGCCGCGTGGTGGCCGCCATGCCGGCGACGCAGGGGGTCGAGGTCTGGCCCGGCGGCGAGCGCAACCAGGCGGGGTCCAATCAGGCGCCCCCCAATCAGGCGACCTTGGTCGAAGAGACCGCCCTGCCCTTTCCCAACGCCATGTTCGACCGGATCCTGGCCGTGCACGCCCTGGAGGAAGCCGACGACCCGGCCGCCGTGTTGCGCGAAATCTGGCGGGTGATGGCCCCGTCCGGCCGACTGATCGTCGCCGTCGCTTCCCGCGACGGGGTCTGGGCCGGCGCCGAGAGCACGCCCTTCGGCCATGGACGTCCGTTCAGCCGCGGGCAGCTGGAAAGCCTGCTGCGCGAGGCCGACCTGGAGCCGGCCGGCTGGACCCGCGCCCTCTACGCGCCGCCGATGGCCTTCACGGCGGGCTGGGCGGAAGGTTTCGAGCAGGTGGGCGCGCGCCTTTGGCCGCGCTTCGCCGGGCTGATCCTGATGGAGGCGGTCAAGCAGACCTTCGCGGTCAAGCCGCGCGGCAGCAGGGCCAGGGCCCGGGTGTTCGCCCCCGTCATGCCGCCCGCGCCCGCCGGCGCGGCGCCTGTTCGAAAGGCGCCGGGAACCGTAAGGACCGGAATGCTATTGGAAGCTGTGGCGGCAGGGCCTAGCCTTGAGTCGCCGCGTCCGCCGCAACCGGCCGCGTAGAGGGGAATTGCCGCCATGAAGATGATCGTCGCCGTTATCAAGCCCAGCCGCCTGGACGCCGTGCTCGAGGCGGTCACCGAGGCCGGTGCTTCGGGTCTGACGGTGACCGAGGTGCGCGGCTACGGCCGCCAGAAGGGCAAGACCGAGGTCTATCGCGGCGCCGAGTACGAGGTGAAGCTGCTGCCGAAGGTCAAGCTCGAGATCGCCGTGCCGACCGACGTGGTCGAGCCCGTGGTCGAGGCTCTGCAGCGCACCGCCAACACCGGCAAGATCGGCGACGGCAAGGTCTTCGTCATGGATCTGGAGCAGGCCCTGCGCATCCGCACGGGCGAGCGCGACGCCGCCGCCATCGCCGGCTGAGACCCGCGGGACGCCTGAGACGAAAACCTCGTCCTTCGACAAGCTCAGGATGAGGTTTTTCTGCTGCCGGACTTGCACATGGTCCTCATCCTGAGCCTGTCGAAGGACGAGGGCCACGCAATGCATCGGACGTCGCCAGGGTCTGTGCCCGCGGGGATGATTTGGGACAAGCCGCGCCCGCAAGCGGAGCCTTAACATGCCCGGCGCGTTACGGTGACAGTACGGGCGTAGGGGCGACATGGCGCAGATCGAAACCGTCTTCCATCCCGGCTCGACCTGCTGGCGGGTCGAGACCGCCGACCGTCTGGCGCTGTTCATCGACAACGACGAGGCCTTCGACGCGCTCAAGGCCCTGCTGCTGTCGGCCAGGCACTCGATCTGGATCCTGGCCTGGGTGTTCGACCCGCTCACCCGCCTCGATCCCGATCGGGTGAAGAAGAGCCGCGACCCGGTCCAGGCCGACCGCATCGGCCTGCTGCTGCGCCGCCAGGCGGCGCTGAACCCGGCGCTGGACGTGCGGGTGCTGGCCTGGGACATGCCGTTCCCGATCGCGGCGTCACAGCTGTTCGGCCCCCAGCGGGGCGCGGCCTTCTTCGCCGGCTCGAAGGTCAAGTACCGGCTCGACAACACCCTGCCCGCCAGCGCCTGCCATCACCAGAAGGTGGTTGTGGTCGACGGCGTCACGGCCCTGGTCAGCGGCGGCGACATCGGCGTCGACCGCTGG
>JASGDR010000132.1:0-4670 GCA_047607095.1 Caulobacter sp. | reverse complement strand
TCGGGCAGCACCAGGGTGGTCGAATCCATCTCGGTGATGATCGCCGGACCGGGGATGCGGTCGCCGGCGCGGAGCTTGGAACGGTCGTAGATCGCGGCGGGCTTCATGCCGCCGTCGGCCCAGACCTCGTGGTCGCGGATCTTGGCGCGCGACGGATCGCCATCGCCCTTCTCGATCTCCAGCGAGGGGATCTCCTGCACCTTGCCCATGGCCACGGCGCGCAGGTTCACCAGCTCGTGCTCGGCGTCCATGTTGAAGGTGAAGAGGCGGCGGTGCTCGTCGTCGAAGGCGGCGGCCAGGCGGGCCAGCCCGCCGTTCTTCAGACCGTCCAGCGTGACGGCCATCGGCACTTCGAAGGCCTGGCCGTGATAGCGGACGTCGATCTCGAAGCGGGTCTCGATCTCGGCGTCGGTGACGCCGTCGGCCTTCAGGGTGTCGCGGATCTGGCCGTCCATCTCGCCGAACAGCGACAGCACCTCGGCCTCGGTCGCGGCCGACAGGCGCTTGGAGTACGAGCGGGCCGTCTCGGTGCGCATGCGGGTGGTGGCGTCGCCCAGGGCGCACAGCACGCCCGGCGAGACCGGCGACACGGCCGGCCACGAGCCCATCAGCTTGGCCACGGCGTTGACGTGCAGCGGGCCGGCGCCGCCGAAGCCCATCAGGGCGAAGTCGCGCGGGTCGTAGCCCTGCTGCACCGAGATCATGCGCAGCGCGCCGAACATGTTCTCGTTGACGATGTCGATGATCCCGCGGGCGGCCTCGTAGAGGTCGACGCCCAGCGCGTCGGCGATGGTCTGCACCGCCGTCTTGGCCGCCTCGCGATCCAGCTTGAAGGCGCCGCCCAGCAGGTCTTCGGGCAGATAGCCGAGCACGACATTGGCGTCGGTGACGGTGGGCAGCTCGCCGCCCTTGCCGTAGGCGGCCGGACCCGGCGCGGCGCCGGCGGACTCGGGGCCGACGCGCAGGGCGCGGGTCAGCTCCGGCACCTTGGCGATCGAGCCGCCGCCGGCGCCGACCGTCTTCACGTCCAGCGACGAGGCGCGGACCGTGAGGTGGCCGACGTCGGTGGTGCGCACGCGGCGCGGCTCGCCGTTCTCGATCAAAGCGACGTCGGTCGAGGTGCCGCCGACGTCGAGCGTGAGGATGTTCTTCAGGCCCGAATTACGGGCCACCCACAGGGCGCCGGTGACGCCACCGGCCGGGCCGCTCATCAGCAGGCTGACGGGGTGCTCTTCCGACTTTTCCGACGACATCAGGCCGCCGTCCGAGCGCAGCAGGGCGATGCGGCCCTGCATGTCCAGGCCCCGCAGCTTGTCGCGCAGGTTCTTGACGTACTTGCTGACGACCGGGCGGACCGAGGCGTTGGCCACGGTGGTCAGGGTGCGCTCGTACTCCTGCATCTCCGGCAGGACCTCGTGCGACAGCGAGACCAGCACGCCCGGCAGGATCTCGGCGGCCAGCTGGGCCACGCGGCGCTCGTGCGCGCCGTTCAGATAGGCGTTCATCAGGGCGATGGTCACCGCCTCGACGCCCTGGTCCTTCAGCCTGCTCAGCTGGGCGCGGACGTCGGCCTCGTCGAGCGGGCGGATTTCCTTGCCCGCCGCGTCGATGCGGCCCTTGATCTCGACGGTGTCCTCCAGCTTGGCCAGCGGCTCGGGCTTGGGCCAGATGATCCAGGCGGCCAAGCCCCCCGGCACCAGCGAACGGGCGATCTGCATCACCTGGTGATAGCCCTCGGTGGTCACCAGGCCGACGCGGGCGCCCTTGCCCTCGAGCACGGCGTTGGTGGCCACGGTGGTGCCGTGCAGGAAGACGTCGACGTCCGACGGCCTGACCCCGGCCTTCTCGCAGACCGCGTTGACGCCGGTCATCACGCCGACCGAGCTGTCATGCGGAGTCGACGGCGTCTTGTGCCGCCAGAAGTCGCCCGTCGCCTCGTTCAGCAACAGCAGGTCGGTGAAGGTCCCGCCTACGTCCACGCCCAATCGGTAAGCCATCGTCAGCCTCTTTGCTGGCGCGCCGACGCCCCCCAGGACGACGGCGCGACGCCTGTCGGGCGACATTCCCCCGATCGGACGGCGCGCGCGGGATCGGGGGAGGGGTTTCACCGCTGTGCGGGCGCCGTCAGAACTTCAGGGCCAGCTCCAGGCCCCAGGTCGCGCCGGCGGCGGGCGAGACGAAGCTGCCGCCGAACTCCGGCGCCGGGATCACCTCGGTCGCGTAGTCCTCGTCCAGCACGTTCCTGCCGAACGCCGTCAGGCTCCAGGCGTCGGCCTCGACCCCGGCCCGCAGGTCCAGCGTCGTATAGGCGTCGCGCCGGCTCTTGGCGTAGTTGGCCCGGCCCAGGGCGCCGTAGCTCAGCTCGAAGACGGTGGGATTGTCCTGGTCCTGCACGACGTGGAACCAGGTCGGCCCCGTGCCGCGCACGTCGGCCCGCAGGTGCAGCGCAAGGTTCCGCGGCAGCGGATGGGTGTAGTCGGCCGCCAGGTTCCAGGTGTAGCGCGGCGTGTAGGGCGACTCGGCGCCCACCGTGTCGGGCCGCACCGAGTTCTTGCGGATCTCGCTGTCGGTATAGGCGCCCGAGGCCTCGAGGATCAGGGTCGGGGCGGCCTTGAACCGCAGGCCCAGCTCCGCGCCCTTGATGCGCACCTCGTCGATGTTGGACACCACCCGCAGCAGGCCGAACGGGCCGACGAAGAACTCGAAGAACTGCATGTCGTCGACGTCGGTCTGGTAGGCGGCCGCGTCGATCGTCAGGCGGCCGTCCAGCATCCGGCCCTTGGCGCCGATCTCGAAGCTGCTGGAGACCTCCTTGTCGAAGTCGTCGCGGATGGTCACGGGCTCGTAGCCGGCCGCCGTGCGCACCGGGTTGATGAACAGGTCCACCGTCGCGGCGCTGCCCTGGCTGTTGAAGCCGCCCGACTTGAAGCCGACGCCCCAGTCGCCATAGAGCGTCCAGTCCGGCGTGGCCTTCCAGCGCAGGGCGATCTTGGGCTGCAGCTGGTCGTAGGTCTTCTTCTGGTCCTTGATGCCGCCCGGATTGATCGTGGTGTCGAGGCCCGGGTTCAGGGCCGCGCCGCCGGTATAGGCCGGGCCGTCGAAGTCGATGTATTTGGTGCGCGCGGCGGTGGGCACCAGGTTGTGGACCTTGCGCGCCTCGCGGTCGTAGCGCAGCGCCAGCGAGCCTTCGAGGCCGGGCGTGACGTCATAGGCCAGCTGGCCGAACACGGCCGCCACGTCGCTCTTGAAGTCGTCCCAATAGAGCTGCTCGGTCGAATAGTACGAGGACGAGGGCACGTAGAGGGCGCGGGGGATCTCGCCGCCGCCGTCCAGGCCCGTCGCCACGCCCACCTCGCGGTCGATGCGCAGGGCGTAGGCGCCGACCATCCAGCGCAGGGGCTGGTCGGAACGCGAGGTCAGGCGCAGCTCGCCCGAGAGGTCGCTCTGGTCGCGCTTCTGGTACTGGTAGCCGTCGCAGGTGGTGGGCGTGTAGGGGCCGAAGAACGAGCCGGCCGCCGTGGTCCCCAGATACTGCGGCGAGGGCAGGGCGACGCCCTTGGCGTTCAACGCCGCGATCGAGGCCGCGCAACTGGCGCTGGCGTTGAAGAACCCGAACGAGGCCGAGGTTCCGTCGGCGACCAGGTCGTTGTCGATGTCGGAATAGAGCGTCCAGGCCGTCAGGGTGGCGAAGCCGAGATCGCGCTCCAGCTTGGCCGACACCTCGAAGGCCTCCTGCCGATTGGTGTGCTGCACGTTGTTCTGGAAGACGAAGTCGTGATCGTTGACGTCCTCGTAGTAGGACGGGGTAGACAGCGCCGAGGCGAACGAGGGCAGGGCGAAGACGGCGTTGTAGGCGATCGATCCGGCGGTCAGTTCGCTGTAGCGGGCCTTGAAGTCGAGCTTGGTCGCCTCGTCTAGGCGCGCCACCAGCCGGCCGTTCAGATTGTAGCCGCGATAGCGGTCGACGGCGCCGTCGCTGAACTGGCTGTCGTAGAAGCCGTCGGTGCGCCGCCAGTCGGCCGACAGGCCGCCGGCCAGCTTGTCGGTGAGGGGACCGGCCACCCGCAGGTCGCCCGCGTAGCTCTTGCGGTTGCCGGCGCTGAGCTTGGCCGAACCCTCGAACGCGTCGCCGGGCTCGACGGTGGAGACGATGATCGCGCCGGCGGCGGCGTTGCGGCCGTAGACCGCGCCCTGGGGGCCCTTCACCACCTCGATCTGGCGCAGGTCGGAGAACTCGCGGTTGAAGGCGGCCGGGTTGGCCATCTGCACGCCGTCGACGACGAAGGCGAACGAGGCCTGGGCGTCGCGGGCGCCGTTGACGCCGCGGATGTTGACCTGGGCGTCGCCCTGTTCGGCGGCCTGCACCAGGCTGACGCCCGGGGTCAGGGCCACGAAGTCGGCGGCGCGGGCCACGCCGGCGGCTTCCAGCGTGGATTGCCCCAGGGCCGAGACGGCGGCGGGCACGTCGCGCAGGTTCTCGGTCCGCTGGCGGGCGGTGACGATCAGCTCGTCGACGGCGGTGGACGTGTCCTGGGCGGACGCGGCGCCGGCCCAGGCCAAGGCCAGCAGCGATACGCCGGCGCAGGCGGCGAGTGTTCCAGTCGTTCTCATTGATCGGCTCCCCTCGTTGAAGGGGAGAGCTTGCGCCGCATACCGACGTTCGCTGCGCG
>JASGDR010000131.1:0-4712 GCA_047607095.1 Caulobacter sp. | reverse complement strand
TGCGCGTCGAGGGCGAGACGGTCAGCGTCGGCCAGGGCGCGGTGGCGACGACCCAGCTGCGCCAGAAGGGCGGGCCGCGCGTCGTCATGCTGGAGCCGATCCTGCAGCCGGGAAGCGCCTTGCGCGTGGTCGGCGGCAAGGTGGTGATCGCGCCGGCCAAGCCGGGCGACAAGGGGGTCATGTTCAGGCGCGTCAGGGGGCTGGCGGGCCAGGGCGTGTCGTTCGAGGCTACGCCCGGCGTCTATCTCATGCATCGCGACGGGGCGGTGGTCGCCGGACGGGCCGGCAACGGCGGAGCCCAGATGGCGGCGACGTTCCTGGTGAGCTGAGGGCCGGAGGGGGCGTCGCGGCTTACCCCGCCTTGTCGCCCGCCGGCTGTTCCTTGACCCCCAGCGCGTCGGCCAGGCGCATCTTGGCCGAGCCCGGGCGCAGGGGTTTCTGCTGGCTGGCGTGCGGCGCCCAGCCGGTGGCGGTGACGATCTCGAAGGTGGCGGGCACGCGGCCGTCGGGTTCGGCGAAGCGCTGCTGATAGATCTCAAGCGCCCGGAACAGCACCTTGCGGGAGAGCGGCTTGCGCGAGCGGTCGAGCAGCACGCTGGTCTCGCCCATGCGCCGCAGGTCCTGCAGCAGGGCGATCGGGTGGGCGTAGCGCACCTTCACCCGGTCGACGTCGGCCACCGGCAGGGTGAAGCCGGCCCGCTGCAGCAGGCCCGCCGCGTCGACCGTGTCGGCGAAGGGCGAGACGCGCATCGACACGCCGCCGGCGATTTCCTCCTCGGCCGCCATCAGCGACTGGCGAAGCTCGGTCAGGGTGGCCCCGCCGAACAGGGCGCCGATGAACAGGCCGTCGGGGCGCAGGGCGCGGCGGATCTGGATCAGGGCGCCGACCAGGTCGTTGGTCCAGTGCAGGGCGAGGGTCGAGACCACGAGGTCCAGCGTCTCGTCGCCGAACGGCAGGCGCTCCTCGTCGGCGACGAGCGTCGGGCCGCCGCGGCCGGCCAGCATCCGGGCCGAGAGGTCGGTGTCGATCAGTAGGCCGATCTTGGCGGCGGCGTCGCTTTCGGACAGGGCGTCGCGGAAAGCGCCGTCTCGGCTTCCGAGATCGACGGCGACCGGAAACTCCCGCAGGATCGCCTCCAGCCGCATGACCGCGTCACCGGCGGCGCGCGCCTTCAGGAAGCCGGCCTGGCCGAAGTGCGGCGCGGCGCGGTCGAGGCGGGTCCGGAGAAGGTCGCGGTCGAAGAGGAGGGGCGAACTGGTCATGCGGGCGGAACATGGCGATTCCTCGCGCGGATGGAAACCCGGGCCGCGCCTGAAGGGCGTCGGGCGGGGTTTGCTCGACCTGATCCTGCCGCCCCGGGCCTTCGACGGCGAGCCGGCCCTGACGCCGGGGCTGTCGGCCGGGGCCTGGAGCCGCATCGTCTTCCTGGACGGCCCGGTCTGCGACGGCTGCGGCGCGCCGTTCCCGTTCGACCAGGGCGAGCCGCTGTGCGCGCTGTGCCTGGCCAGGCCCCGCGCCTTCGCGCGGGCCAGGGCGGCCTGCCTCTATGACGAGCACTCCCGCGACCTGATCCTGAAGCTGAAGCACGCCGACCGCACGGATCTGTCGGGCCTTTTCGCCCGCTGGATCTCGCGCGCCGCGCCCGACCTGCTGGACGAGGCCCAGGCGTTGGTTCCCACGCCCATGCACCGCGCAAGGCTTCTGCGCCGCCGCTACAACCAGGCCGCCGAGATCGCCCGGCCGCTGGCGCGCGCGGCGGGGCGGCCCTACCTGGCCGACGCCCTGATCCGCAAGCGCGACACCGCCAGCCAGGGCGGCAAGTCGGCCGACGGCCGTCGCCGCAACGTCGCCGCCGCTTTCGCCGTGCCCGACCGCAAGCGCCCGATGGTCGAGGGAAGGCGGGTGCTGCTGGTCGACGACGTGCTGACCACCGGGGCCACGGCCGAGGGCTGCGCGCGGGCCCTGCTGGCGGCCGGAGCGTCGGCTGTCGACCTCGCCGTCGTCGCGCGCGTTACAGAAATGCGAACCCGTCCTATATGAGGGCGAAAATCCAACCTCTTGGAACCGACATGGCCAAGGTCACCATCTACACCCGTCCCTTCTGCGGCTACTGCGCCCGCGCCCTGAAGCTGCTCAACGACAAGGGGGCCGACTTCACCGAGATCGAGGCGGGCATGGATCCCAAGCTGCGCCAGGAAATGATCGACCGCTCGGGCCGCGCCACCTTCCCGCAGATCTTCGTCGGCGAGCAGCACATCGGCGGCTGCGACGACATGATGGCGCTGGAACGCGAAGGCAAGCTCGACCCGCTGCTGGCCGCATGACGCCAAAACCCGAAAACGTGGTCCGAGTCGGCCTCGTCCAGACCCGCACGCCGGCCACCCAGGCCGCCGCCCTGGAGCATGTCGCGCCGCTGGTGCGCCAGGCGGCCGAGGCGGGCGCCGCGTTCATCCTGACGCCCGAAGGCGTCAACGTGCTGCAGAAGGACAAGGAGAAGCTGTTGCCGACCCTCGTCCCGCTGCAGGACGACGTGGTGGTGTGCGGCCTGCAGGCCCTGGCGCGGGAATACGGCGTCTGGATCGACGTCGGCTCGGCCCTGGTGCTGCGCGAGGACGGAAAAGCCGCCAACCGCCAGGCCGTGATCGACCCGAGCGGCGCGATCGTGGCGACCTACGACAAGCTGCACATGTTCGACGTGCAGCTGCCAACCGGTGAAACGGCGCGGGAGTCGGCGGTCTACACGCCGGGCGAGCGGGCGGTGGTGGTCGATACGCCGCTGGGCGTCACCGGCCTGACCATCTGCTACGACATGCGCTTTCCGGCCCTGCACCGGGCGCTCGCGCTCGCCGGCGCCAAGGTGATCACCGCGCCGGCCGCTTTCACCCGTCCGACCGGCGAGGCGCACTGGGAGGTGCTGCTGCGCGCCCGGGCCATCGAGACCGGCTCGTTCGTGATCGCCGCCGCCCAAGGCGGTTTCCACGAAGACGGCCGCGGCACCTGGGGCCGCTCGATCGCCATCGGCCCGTGGGGCGAGGTGATCGGCAAGCTCGATCACGACGAGCCGGGCGTGCTGATCGCCGATCTGGATCTGGCGGCCGCCGACAAGGCGCGCGCGGCCATCCCGGTCCTGACCAACGCCCGTGAATTCGTTGGGCCGTGAGCCCATATCAGGACCATGATCAAGTACGCCCTCGCCTGTGACCACAGCCATGCGTTCGAAGGCTGGTTCGGCTCGTCGAGCGATTATGACGACCAGGCCGCCCGGGGGCTCGTCGAGTGCCCGGTGTGCGGCTCGACCGGCGTGCGCAAGCAGATCATGGCTCCCGCCGTGGCGGGCACGAAGGCCCAGCGCTCCGCGCCCGAGCCCGAGCCCGACGCCCGCATGCGCGAGATGATGATGACCGCCATGAGCGAGGTGCGCCGCGAGGTCGAGGAGAATTTCGACTATGTCGGCGACCGCTTCGCCAAGGAGGCCCGCGACATCCACGAGGGCAAGTCCGAGGAGCGCGGCATTTACGGCGAGGCCAGCCCCAAGGAGGTGAAGGCCCTGCTCGAGGACGGCGTCAAGGTCGCCGCCCTGCCGCCCGCCCCGCCGAAGAAGACGGACGTGAACTAGAGGTGATCGCAGCCGGCGCGCTTGCACGCCGCATGTCCAAGGTGCAGCTTGCGATCATGCATCGCCTCAAGTCCTGGTTGATTTTCTTGCCGCTGTTGGGCGCGTCGGCGCCCTTTTCCGCGTTCGCGGCAGGAAGGCCGGGCGATGTGTTCGTGGCGTCGCACCAACTGGGCTTCAGCGGAGCCGTGGTGACCGTGCGGGAAGACTATCGCGCCACCAAATGGCCGGCCGCCCATCGCACTTTCGTGCTGCGCGGAGCCGGCGGCAAGACGGCGTCCCTGGCGCTCGCCGACGGCGGGGTTGGGAACGACGACCTCAGTCTTTACAGCGGCCGCGATCGTTTCTTCCTGATCGGAGCGGTCGAATGCATCGAGTTCGATCCGATCAAGGTGAAGGTCGGTCGTTGCCGCGTGGAGCCGCCCTGTGAAACCGGACTCCGTGTCGGCGTGCTCCATCTTGGCCGCTTCAGTTGGGCCAACGGCTTCGATCCGCCGAAGGGGCGTTTTGACTGGCGCTGGCGTTTCCTGCCCTTCGAGGACGGATCCGAGCAAAGCTTCTGCCCGCGGCCGGGGGTCTAGCCCAAGGTCTTCTTGAAGAACGCCAGGGTGCGTTCGTTGGCCGTGTCGGCGTCGGTCTTGTCGTAGTGGGCGCCGCCGGGGCGCGCGAAGGCGTGATTGCGGCCGGGATAGACGTGGACCTCGACGTCGGGCCGGCCGGCCAGGGCCTCGACGATGGTCGCGCGGGCCTCCGGGCCGATGAACTCGTCGTCGCCGGCCAGGTGCATCAGCAGCGGGGCCTTCACGGCGCCCGCCTCGCCGACATAGCGCTCGGTGCCGCCGCCGTAATAGGCGACGGCCGCGTCGGGCGCGCCCCGCGCCGCGCCCAGGAAGGTCATCAGTCCGCCTAGGCAGTAGCCGGTCAGCCCGACCTTGCCGCTGCTGCCTGGCAGGTCGCGGGCGGCCTCGACGGTTTTCAGCACGTCGGCCGCGCCCTGGTCGAAGTCGTAGGCGCCATAGATGTCGAGGGCCTTCTTCCAGTTCGCCTCGCTGTTCTCCGACATCGAGAGGCCTGGCTCGACGCGCCAGAAGAGGTCGG
>JASGDR010000130.1:0-2555 GCA_047607095.1 Caulobacter sp. | reverse complement strand
TGCCGCACCAACTTCCCGCAGTCGGACTACATGTCCGACGCGCCGGGCGGCACGATCCATAGCTGGGCGACCTTCGACACCCTCTGCCAGTTCCGCAACTATCTGGGCACGGAAGACCCCGGCGGCACGGGCGACACCCGCTCGGTAGCCAACGCCGACGTCACCGAGACGGTGTGGTCGGGCTACGTCATGGCCTCCTACAAGGGCGAGGCGGCCGGCATGCCGGTGCGCGGCAACTTCGGCGTCCGCATGGTCGACACCAGCGTCGTTTCGAAGGGGCTGCGGGCCGGGCTCGAGGTGGTCAACAACAGCGACGGCTCGATCCGCTTGGTCGAGACGGGCGAGTTCGACGACACCCGGATCAAGGCTTCCAGCTTCCGCGTGCTGCCCAGCGTCAACGCCAATTTCGACCTGAACCCCAAGACGGTCGGCCGCGTCGCTCTCTATCGGGCCATGTCGCGCCCGGCTCCCAGCAGCCTTGCGGCGGGGCGGACCATCACCCTGCAGGACGGCACGGACTTCACCTCGATCCAGGACGCCATCGGCGAGATCGTCGCCAGCGGCAGCCCGCGCCTCAAGCCGATCATGTCGTGGAACGCCGACGTGGCGCTGGAGTACTACTACAATCGCGACACCATCCTGGCGACGACGCTGTACTACAAGCAGTTCACGGGCGGCTTCATCCCGGTGACGATCGACGAGGAGTTCGTCATCGATGGCCAGGCCGTCAGCGTGCCGGTCACCCAGACCCAGAACAGCGACGAGAAGAGCCACGTCTACGGGGCGGAGTTCACGCTCTCCAACAAGTTCAGCTGGCTGCCCAAGCCGCTGGACGGCTTCGGCGGCAAGCTGAGCTACAACTACGCGATCACCAACTTCAAGAACCACGACATCCGGCTGGGCGACGTCGTCGATCCCGACACCGGCGTGGTGACGGAAGGCATGATCCCGGCCGCGGGCCTGAACGGCTATTCCAAGCACGTGCTGTCGGCTCAGCTTTATTACGAGGCCGGCCCGCTGACCCTGCAGGGCATCTATCGCTACCGCTCGCGCTACTATCAGGACTTCGTCGGCGGCAACGCCCAGCTGCGCTACATCTCGGGCAGCGACGCCTTCGACTTCACCGCCCAGTACAAGCTGAACAAGAAGGTCGACATCCGCCTGCAGGGCCTGAACCTGTTCAACGAGGTGAAGATCGACTCGATGCCGGTCTATGGCAGCACCCGCAACTACCAGTACTTCGGGCCGCAGTTCTTCGTCTCGATACGTGCAAGGCTGTAGGCGCGGCTCCGTGACCGATGTGCAAACCAATTTGCTATTCCAATCTTAATCCGGTTGGGGCAAATCTGGCGACGCAACAACGTCTTAGAGGGGCGCCATGGCCGACCGCCGGCTGTTCGAGGAAATCGCCGACAAGATCGCCGGCATGGTCCGGGCGGGAGAGTTCCCGCCCGGCTCCAGGCTGCCGGGCGAGCGCGAGATGTCCGAACGGCTGGGGGTGAGCCGGGTGACCGTGCGCGAGGCCGAGATCGCGCTGCAGGCCCGGGGCGTTCTGCGCATCCGGGCCGGTTCCGGCGTCTATGTCTGCGGCCCGGTCGCGCCCGACAGCGCCGTCGGCGACGCCCTGCCGACCGTCAGCGCCTTCGAGCTGACCGAGGCCCGCTCGCTGTTCGAATCCGAAGCCGCCGCCCTGGCCGCGCCGATCATCTCGGACGCGGATCTGGCGAAGCTGGACCGACTGCTGGTCGAGATGGTCGAGGCCGGCGACGACGACGCCCGTTCGACGGCCGTGGACCGCGAGTTCCACATGACGATCGCCTCGGCCTCGGGCAACCGCGTCATCATTCACACGATCAAGACCCTCTGGAAGTTCCGCATGGAAGATCCGGAGGTGCGCCGCACCCACGAGTCGATCTGCCATCACGACGGCGACGCCCGTCAGAACGAGCATGCGGCCGTGGTCGAGGCCTTGCGCCGCCGCGACGCCAAGGCCGCCCGCCAGGCCATGCGCCTGCACTTCTCCCGCCTGCTGGAAGCCATGCTCGACGCCACCGAGCAGCAGCAGCGCCAGGAGCTGGAACGCAAGGCCGCCGAAAGCCGCAGCCGCTTCCTGATCAGCGCCCGGATGGGGTGACGCCGCGCGCCGCGCCGGTTTTCTCGTCGTGCTTTGACGGAAACCGCGCCGCCGTGCATCGCTCTCTTCAGAACAACTAGGGCGGAAACGGTGTCGGACGGGCGTACGCGTGTCGTGGCTTGGATAGGGCGGGAAATCCTGCCCCATGAAGCCGACCTGCGCGCGTGGCTGAGACGGGCGTTCGCGGCCGCGGGCGACGTCGACGACATCGTGCAGGAAACCTACTGCCGCCTGGCGGGCCTGAGCGCCGTCGAGCACATCGGCGAGCCGCGCGCCTACTTCTTCCAGGCCGCCCGCAGCGTCGCGCTCGAGCAGCTTCGGCGGGCCAGGGTGGTGCGGATCGACACGGCGGCCGAGATCGACGCCTTGAACGTCGAGCTCGACGAGCCTTCTCCCGAGCGCATCGCCGGCGGACGGCGCG
>JASGDR010000129.1:0-2524 GCA_047607095.1 Caulobacter sp. | reverse complement strand
GGGCGGATCGGACGGCGCCGGCGGCGGCGGCCGGACGGCGGTGATCCTGGCGGGCCTGCTGCTGGCCGGCGGCCTGGGCTGGAGCGGTCAGGCCAGGGCGCAGGATCCCGCGGCCGCGCCGATGGCGGCGCCGACCGGGTCGACCCGCGTTCTGACCCTCAAGGACATGGGCTTCGGCCAGCCCCTGCGGCTGCGCGGCATTCAGGGCGAGGCCGGCGTCGACTTCACCCTGCGGCGCGACGAGGTGGTCACCGGCGCGCGGCTCGTGGTCTCGGGCGCCTATTCGCCGTCGCTGCTGGGCGATCTTTCGCAACTGGCGGTGACCCTGAACGGCGAGCCGGCCGGCGCGGTGATGCTGACCCCCGACCGGGCGGCCGGAACCGAATGGACGATCCCGATCGATCCGGCCCTGTTCCTGCGCGACAACAACCTGAACCTCCGCTTCATCGGCCACTACACCCGGGCCTGCGAGGACCCGCAGCATTCGTCGCTGTGGATGACGCTGAGCAACCAGCGCTCGCGCCTGGAGCTGACGGTCTCGCGCCTGCCGGCCGCGCCGGACCTGTCGAGCCTGCCCGGGCCGTTCTTCGACAAGGGCGGCGGCAAGCTGGTGCTGCCGTTCGCGTTCGCCGAGACGCCGTCCGACCAGGTGCTGCGCGGGGCGGGGGCGGCGGCTTCCTATTTCGGCATGCGCGCCAGCTATCGCGGCTTTTCCTTCCCGACCCTGATCGGCGCCTTGCCGCAGGGCGAGGGCGTGGTGTTCGGCCTGTCGGGTCAGACGATCGCCGGCCTGACCCTTCCGCGGGTGAACGGCCCGACCCTGGCCGTGGTCGCCAATCCCCAGGCGCCCGACCATCGCCTGCTGCTGGTGGTCGGCCGCGACACTTCGGAGATCCGGCGCGCGGCTCTGGCGCTCAGCATCTCGCAGGGCGGGCTGAACGGGGCCATGGCCCAGGTCGACACCGCCCTGATCGCTCCGCGCGCGCCCTATGACGCCCCGCGCTGGCTGCGGATGGACCGCCCGGTGCGACTGGGCGAGCTGGTCGACGCCCAGCTTCTCCAGGCGCCCGGCCTGTCGCCGGCGCCGGTGACCGTGCCCTTCCGCGTCGCGCCCGACCTCTTCCTGTGGCCGGTGCAGGGCGCGCCGCTGCGGGTGCGCTACCGCTATCCGAAGGGGCCGTGGTTCGACCGCGAGCAGTCGCGCCTCGACGTCTCGCTGAACGGCCAGTACCTGCGCTCCTATCGCCTCAGCGCGCAGGACCGCACCGCCGAGGTGCGGGGCCTGTTCAACCGCTTCGCGCGCAACGAGCACAGCCTGGACCTGCCGCCCTACCTGCTGTTCGGCGCCAGCCAGCTGCAGTTCTATTTCGACATCAAGAGCAACAAGACCGGCGCTTGCCAGGGCCAGCTGCCGACCAACGTCCACAGCGGCGTCGATCCGGACACCACGATCGACCTCAGCGGCGGGCGCCACTTCGCGGCCCTGCCGAACCTGGCCTTCTTCGCCAGCGCCGGCTTCCCGTTCACCCGCAACGCCGACCTCGACAAGACCACCGTCGTGCTCGACGCCCAGGCGACGTCGGCCGACATCGAGGCCTATCTGGCGCTGATGGGCCGGTTCGGCGACGTCACCGGCGCGCCGGTCACCCGGGTGGCGATCACGCGCGAGGCCGACGCGGCGGCGCTGAAGGGCCGCGACGTGCTGCTGATCGGCCGTCCCGACATGGTCCGCCGGTTCGGCGGGCTGTTCGCCGGCGCGCCGGTGCGTTTCGAGGACGACCGGCTGCGCCTGAAGCTGGCCGCGCCCATCGACCGGCTGTTCCTGATGGCCGACGGCGAAGCCGCCGCCGGACGCGACCACGCCGACGAGCTGCTGGTGGCGGGCGACGGTTTCGAGGGACTGGTCAGCTTCCGCTCGCCGTTCGACGGCGGGCGGGCGGTGGTGGCCGTGCTGTCCAGCGATCCGACGCGGCTGCCGGCGGTGGTGGCGCGGCTCGACGACCCGGCCCAGAACGCCCGCATCCAGGGCGACCTGGCCGTCGTCACCGAGGACGGCTTCTCCAGCTTCCAGGTCGGCAAGCTGTTCCACACCGGCGACCTGCCCTGGTGGGTCTACGGCATGTGGTGGCTGAGCCAGCGGCCGCTGCTGCTGGCGCTGGCCATCTTCGGCGTGGGCCTGGCCCTGTCGTTCCCGCTCATCGTCGCGCTGAAGGCCATCTCGCGACGCCGTCTCGAAGGGGATAGCGCGAAGTGAAGACCCGGCGTCGCATGTCCGTGGAAGCCGCCCTGGCCGCCATCCTGCTGGCGGGCGCAGGCGCGCAGGTCGCCCAGGCCCAGGCGCAAGGCGGAAGCGCGGCCGTCAGCGCCCTGGTTCGCCAGGGCGACTTCTGGAGCCAGAAGGGGCGCAAGGACCTGGCCGCCGACGCCTACAAGCGGGCCTTGGCGGCCGATCCCGGCAACGCCGCGGCCAAGCGCGGCCTGGCCGCGCTCAACGCGCCGGGCGGCGGGGCCAAGGCGCCGGCGG
>JASGDR010000128.1:0-6134 GCA_047607095.1 Caulobacter sp. | reverse complement strand
TGCGCGCAGCCGACCCCGAGTCCGCGAGCGCACGGTTGGCATAGACGGCCCACTCACGCCGCCAGACATTCACGTTGCGCTGGGCTTCAGCGGCTTCCAGCGCCTCCAGATCTTCCGGTGCTCCTGTGTCGTTGAAGCGTTTGCGCGCCTCGGCAACGAGGCGCGCGATTCTCTCCGTCTCGTTCCAGTCACGCTCTTTGGTCGCCGAGAAGCCTGTCGGCGTCGCGGCGTCCAGCCTGCGAAGAGACAGCATCACATGCGCATGGGGCTGCTCTCCGCCATCGGCTGCATCCGGCGCATGGATGCCAATATCGGCGACCATGCCTTTCGCAATGAACTGATCGACGACGAACCGACGCACCAGGTCCACCCGTTGCTGGGGGCTCAGTTCACGCGGCAAGGTCAGCTCGATCTCGCGGGCGAGCTGCGCATCCTGCCGCTTCTCCGCCCGCTCGACGATGTTCCAGAGCGCCTGCCGGTCGAACACCCACGCAGGCGCGCCCTCCGGCGCGATGATCTCCGTGTGCACGACGTCAGGCTTGTCGAACTGGAACCAGCGCCCCTGGGAATCGTCGTAAAGACGTTCCCCAGAGCGATAAGCAGCCGCCGCAATCGCGGACTTACGGGTGGCCCCACCCAGCCGCGCTGCACGGCCAAGGGATCGTGAAATCACCTTGAGTCTGAGGTGATAGATCGCCAACCGTCCCAATCCTTTCTACCGCCAGAAGGAAGCAGGAAGGCGGGATGTGTGCACTTATACATCGCAAGCGATGTGCCCACAGAAGAGTTCACTCTGAGGTTGTTTGCGCTGCAACAAACCTCAACCGTTGAGACTTGGCGGCAACAGTCTTTTGACTGGCTGGCGAGGGGGCTCCAGGCCGCCCCCATACCCCTGCCTTCCGGCGCTTAGGCAAGCTCCCCACGCCGGAGCGGGAACCATCCCACACCCAGCCCAGGACGTTCAGCGCACTCCCGGGGCCCTCGCGCACCCGCGTGCGTATGCGCGGGGAGTAGGCCTAGGCGGCCGGCCCCACTTTAACGGCCGGACGCGCAGGAGAAGGCCGAGGCGTCGGCGTCGGCGTGGCCGCTTTGGTCGGAGGCGAGACAGCCACAACAGCTTTCTCCTTTGGAGGCTGCAGGCGGGCACCGACCATATGCCCACCAACAATCAGAAGCGTGCTCGCTAGGAAGCAACCGAAAGAAACGAGGACCCAGCGGGTCAGGAGTTTCACCCGTTGCTTCTTCTTGTCCGCATGTCCCGCGGCTCGAACGCCCACGAATTTAGCGACTGCTTCCAACCGCTCTTTCGCCTGGCGCATATTCCTAGGCGACGGCAGTGCCTCCCCGTAGAAGCGCCCTTCGATAATCGCGAGCGTGAGCTGAAGGTCCTCCAGGGAGCGCGACAGCGCCGCCGGTAGGGCGGCCTCGTAAAGTGCGACGTCGGTGGAGATCTGCACCTCCAACTCGCCGATAGCGGCAAGGTGGCCACCAGCCCACCCGCCAGCACATATCCCGATTGCATAGATCAGTATCGGGACACCCAAGGCGGTGAGCGCAGCGTCTGGGTCCGGCACATTGCCGATGACACCGACGAGAGCCACCAAGGCCGCGCCGTTGGCCAGCGCGCCGGTCCACATGAACCGCGCGACGCGGCCCTCCGCCGCCGCAAGCTTGGCCGCCATCAGATCGCGGCCAAGAGTCGGAACCATCGCCATACGTGCTTTTCACCTACTGAAAACGACGGGTGCTCATGTCGCCTTCAGCGGCGACCGCAAATCCAAGCCAACTACGCCAAGCCGGATTTTACCGCCGTGCTGGCTTTCCAGTTCGGCGGCATGTTTTTTCAATTCTGCTATGGTTTGTTCAAAAGTCAGCGCCCCAAATTTCTTCTTTTTATGCGCGGCGAAGGTCACCAGAAGGAAGCCAACGTTGTTCTCGGGGTGCCGCAGATAGCGCGCGATAATCTGATCGCTAAGCGTTTGCTTTAGTTGGGCCAGCGTCCACTTGTCACCGATCTTCAATTCGATGGCCGCCTTTCCCGTAAAGGCTGTGGCCGCAAGCTGAACATCCCTCCGCTTTCGCTCAGCCACCTCGGGCTCCCGGGTGACCGTGTACTGCCCCCTCGCATGATCATGGAAGTAACGTGCGATATGCGGCTGTACCGCCAACTCGTCGGTCAACCGCTCAAGCTGCTCCCGGAACCCAAAATCGTGGTGGATCAGATCAAATTCCATGTCGTCGAGCCGATCGGCAGCGACGGCGAACATCTCGTCGGAGTTGTGCGGCGGACGCTCATAGCGACCTTCCCACGCCCTCACCTGCTTGGCGTCAAATGGATCGGTGACCTCGCTATCAGTGGCCGCACGCTCCCGAGCTAAGGCGCGTAGCCGATCGGGCATGTGCGCAAACAGTGGCTCTTTCGCCAAGGCCTTCAGCGCATCATAGGTTTGATGGCCGGGAAGATTGATCAGCGCGCCAAGAATGCGGTTTCTGGCATCTTCAGCATCATCGCGTTCGCCCGGGGAATAGACCCCCTCGTGCTTCACATCATCCTCTAATCGGATGCAGTCATAAGCCATGATCGCCAAGCCCTTGAGGGCGGAGGGATCGATCGGCAATGCGATTGAGCCGCCTGAAAGCCTCCTGTCGCCGAATAGGCTGGCCAATAGGGAAAGCCCGAGTTGGCGACGGCGTTTTGAGGGCTCATCCTTTAACGCTTGGCGTAATGCCGCCATGCCTTGGCCAAAGTCGTTCGCGAGGACGCCGCGCAGCCAGGCCTGGGCAAGCACACCCGCTGGCTTCTTTAGGAAGCGCTCCTTCATCAGCGCGGCTAGCTCAGCGTCCGCACCGCATACTGTCGATAGGATTCCCCGCACTCGATCCAGGGTCGATGCAAGGTGCTCCGGTTCCTCGGAAGCGGACGCAGGATTAAACCCGATCAGCCACCGGCGCAGGACTGGGGCGACAGCCTGTTTTACATCAAGCGATCCATAGGCGACCGCACTCAGCGTTTTGGGATATGGCAGCGTCTCCGCAAACGCCAATTCCAACTCCAGCTCCCTCGCCAGCGCGCGCTGAACGGCATCAGGATTAGCGTCCGCTAGATCATCGATCCATTCGGGATGGCCGTTCAGTTCGGTTGTTGCCCAACCCGCCGCCCGCTCGACCTGATCGGGGGTAAGCGCTTCGGCCCACCTTGGAATAGTTGCGTCAATGCTGAGTCCGGTAAGTGCGACATAGGGTCTTCCCGTCGACGAACTCCGTTTGTCCTCATCCTTCGCCGGCCAAACCTCCGGCTCTTCTGTCCTCCAATAATCGCGGCAGGATTGCTCGAAATGGTCACCTATCGTGTCACCCAACATCTTGCGGACATCGCCCCATCGATGGGGCGTGATCCTCGAAGAATTGTCTCGGCCACGATCCATGACCCATCTGATGAGGTTCCAGCGGGTGTTCTCCAACCGCTCAGGTCCGAACATTTCGCCGGGGGCTTCTTCCAGTTCACGGCGAAACTTGAGCCAACTCTCCGCAACGGAGTCTTCGCGCTGCTGCGCGTCAATTGCGTGCCTTTTTTCCTGCGCCCTCAGTTCCTCGTATTCAGGATTGAGCGGACGGGGCATGAGCAACGTTTCCAGTTGCTGGGCCAGCGCCGGCCAGCGCTTTAGCACTTCACGCAGCTGATCCGCCCAATTGGCCGGTTGCGGACAAATCTCTAGTGCATGGAAGTAGAGCGCTGCGGATTGCTCATCGGTCGCGCCCCGCAGGCGCTCGAAAAGCCAGTCCCAGTCCAGCGCATTAAGGCTCGCAACCAAGCCGTGGTGCATCGCATGGAAAGTCAGCCTATCGCGATCATCCTCACGGCTAAGGGCGCGGGCGATCTCGACCTCAGCCATAAAAGCAACCTCCCGCCGTTCCGAGCCCGGCTCGAACTGGGCTGGAAGCTGCTGCTTCTCCTCACGGGCAAGAACGCGATCACCGTGGAAGCGGTGTGCGATCACCGTATCACGCACAAGCACAGCATCGGCCCTTGAACCCCGCTTCAGCTCTCTCAGGCACAGCTTGGTGAGCGGAGGCACGAGGAAATTGTAGGCGCTGTTTGCCTGGTACCATGTGGAATCGACGGTCCGATTTTCCCAAACCAGGTCCGCCAATCCGCGCCGGAGCGATACGGCCCCTTCGCTGCCAGCTTCCAGACCATCCACTAGGGTGTGAAGCGACCAACTAAACCCTCCGACCTCATCGTGCCCTTGCGGCACGGTCGTTAGGATTTGCAGCAGTTCGGCCGTCGAGATGACATGGGGGAAGAGGTCGGGCGGGGTCGGGCGCACCACCTCCGGCGGCCAGCGCTCCGGCTTCGACAATATGTCGTCAGCGACTAGGCGCAGCAGATCGGTACGTTTGCTTTCGGCTAGCGCGCGTAAGGCAAGCACACGGGGGTACTCGCCCAACTCGGCATTCATGGCGCTGCCGTACGCCAAGTCCGCGCACTCGCCGATAGGGGCCAGCCAAACCAGCTTGAGGAGCAGTACTCGGACCTCCTCATTGGCGATGGGAGTAGCCCAAAGAGCTCGAATCTCTTCGGCTAGGTCAGGTTGGGCAAGTCGCTGAACGTCGTTGATTGACAGATTTAGGCCCCGCCAGCCGCCAGAACTGTACGCGGCTACGTAGTGGCGTAGCAGGCTGATGCGCGCCTCAAGGGGGAGCGATTCAGCATCCCCGAAGCTGATCAACACCTCAGGCTCACGCTTAAGCAATTCATCGCGGACATCGTCGTCCGTCTGCGCTAGCCAGGCCGTGATCGGTCGCATGGATGGAATGACAACCCTTTCGCCATAGCGCTCCGCAAAGAGCAGGCGCATTAGGCCCCGCTTTGAGAGGCCTTTGGCTTTTAGGTGGCCCAAACGGCACGCCGCCAGGTACTCTGCGACACTGCGATGGTGGAATCGAACCCGGCCAAAGGTCGCGACATCGAAGATCGGCAGCCGCAGCAGCGCCTCCCTGTCGGCTGGTGTCCAGTCGCTCAAAATGATTTCGGGATCGAGCATGCTGCCATCGGGCGCCGCAACCGCACCTCCCGGCACACGGATGGTTCTAGTTTTTGTCAACGCAATCGCCAGGGCCAAGCGTTCGGCACCTTCGCGCGCGCGATCGAGTGCTATCATCCAGGCCGCGTTGCGTTCTTCGCTATCTTTCAGCGACGCATCGACATCACTCTCATGCTGTTCGAGCTTTGTACCGATGCGCCGCTGCGCATCCCACGTGCGGATAAGCGCCGCGAGGTCTAGAGGTCGTCGGGCAAAGGTCCAAGCCTCGCGCCTGCGTATTTCCAGCAGCAGCGCATCGGCATCATCTATGCCCTTCGCTTTTGAGAACCGCTTGATTTGATCGTCATTGAGTGGTTGGAGCGAAACGACCCTGGATTTTTGGATTTGGCTTGCTTCAACTTTCCTCATCTCTCGACGCCTGAATTGACGCACCCCTTCCAAGAAGGCGTCGTCATCCGTGTCAAAGACTTCTTCCGTCTCTTCGCTTGGCGGGAGGCGTTTTGTAAAACTATCGAGATCAGCAGGCCGCCAATCTGTGGGGCGGCAAGTGAGAATGATCCGAGCGCGATCCTTTGCCGATTTCAGAGCTTTTGCAACCCTGCCCAGGGCGAGATCCACCTTGCCTGGCGTCAGCTTTAATTCGTCGATCGCGTCTAGGAAAAACCAGGCGACATCTCCAGAGGAGAGCCATTCGGAGAAGCGATCATCCTCCATCGCAAGGTAGTCTTCTAAGGTCTCGGCATGGAGAGCCTCGATCGGGACAAAGAAGGCCGTCCCCCCTTCATCGTTGATCAATCGGCATCGCTCCTTGAGCTCCCGCGTTTTCCCAGAGCCCGCCTCCGCTAGAATGACGATGCGCTGGCTCTGAAGCAGCGTATTCCAGTCAAGATCCCCGGAGACGCCGAGCTCATGCAACTGCGCTAGTATTGTGGGGTCCGCGCGTTCCTCTTCGGTTAGCTCGCGAAACATACGGCCAAGGTCGATGTAATCGTTGGGGCGTGGCTTCTTTGGCATCGAGACAGCACGGCTTGTTGTTTAGCCCAAGCTAGTAGCCCCAAAAGGCATTGCAACCACCGCTCTCAATTCATC
>JASGDR010000127.1:0-5625 GCA_047607095.1 Caulobacter sp. | reverse complement strand
TCGGCCAGCGGCGCCATGCGCAGCGCCAGCGCCACCGCGCCGCCGCCCGTGCTGCCCCCGGCCGAGCGCCCCGGGGCGTAGGCGTTGTGCGTGACGCCGAACAGCGGGTTGAAGCTGTGCGAGCCCAGCGCGAACTCCGGCACGTTGGTCTTGCCCACGAAGATCATGCCGGCCTTGCGCATGCGCTCGACCACCAGGCTGTCGGCCGTCGGAATGTTGTCGCGCAGGATGGGCGAGCCCTGGGTGCTGCGGATCCCCTTGACCGGTGCGGTGTCCTTGACCGCGTGCGGCAGGCCGTGGAGCGGGCCGCGGAAGCGCCCGGCCGCCGCGTCCTCGTCCAGCGCCGCCGCCTGCCTGAGCAGGACTTCGCCGTCCACCCGCGAGACGATGGCGTTGAAGCGCGGGTTCAGCCGGTCGATCTGGGCCAGGTGCGCGGCCATCACCTCGCGGGAGGACAGGTCGCGGCGCCGGATGGCGGCGACCATCCGGCGCGCGCTCATGCCGACGATCCCCTGCCCTGCGTCCGCCCGCGCAAGGGCCGGAGCGGCCAGGGCGGCCGTCGTGGTCGCCAACAGGGTTCGGCGGTTCATGTCGCCCGGCATGGTCTTGTTCCTCTTTGGCGTCACAGGTGCGCGTCGAACCAGGCCAGCACCCGTTCCTGGATGTCGGTCTGGTGAGCGGGCTCGTAGGTCCAGTGCGGCTCGCGCGGATAGACGACCATGGTCGCGTCCGCGCCCAGCAGGCGCAGGCCCCGGTAGAAGGACAGGCCCAGCGTCACGGGCACCCGGCGATCCTGTTCGCCGTGCAGCACCAGCACCGGAACCTTCACGCGGTCGACGAAGCGCACCGGCGAGGACGCGTCCATCCGGGCCAGGTTCTCGGGCGCGCGTCCGAAATAGCCGGCCACGAAGTCGGGCGTGTCGGTGGTCAGCAGCATGGGCGCGATGTCGACCGGCGCGGCGCCGACGATCGCGGTGCGGAAGCGGTCGCTGTGGGTCACCGCCCAGGCCGACAGGAAGCCGCCATAGCTCCAGCCGCCGATGCCGACGCGGGCCGGGTCGGCGATCTTCCGGGCCACCAGCATGTCGAGGCCGTCCAGCACGTCCTGGAAGTCGCCGCCGCCCCAGTCGTCGATCGGGCCTCGCGTGAAGCCGATATCCTGGCCGTCGGAGCCGCGCGGATTGGGCAGCAGCACCGCATAGCCGTGGGTGGCCAGCATCTGGGCCCAGTCGTGCCAGCTGCCCAGCCAGCCCGACCACCAGAAGCCCTCGGGACCGCCATGGCCCTGGATCACCGTCTTGATCGGCGTTCCGGCCACATAGCCCGGCGGGGTCACCAGGGTTCCGAACACCGTGCGGCCGTCCCTGCTGCTGGTCCAGCTGACCTCGCTGACCTGACCCAGCGCCCACCGGCGCACCTGGGGATTGAGGTCGGTCAGGGGCAGCGCCGCCTTCTGACCGGGCGTCCAGAGCCAGATGTCGTCGGGCCGCGTCGGCGTGTCGGCGGCCAGGGCGACGCGGCCGCCTTCGGCGCTGAAACCGGCGAGCCGGCCGTCGAAGGCCAGCAGGGTCGAGATCCGCCCGTCCCGCGCGTCGATCCGCACCAGCTTGGAGCGCGTCTTCTCGAACGACTGGGCCAGCAGCGAGCGGCCGTCCTTGGCCCACTCCAGGCGCGTGAGGTGGCCGGGATGATCCTCGCCGACCTTCAGGCGGCGATCGCCGTCGACGTCGACGATCCAGGCGCGCAGGCCGATATACTGCTCGCGCAGTTGCACGAAGGCCAGGCGCTTGCCGTCGGGCGACCAGTCGCCGGGACCCGAGGCCTCGCGCAGCAGGGTCCGCGCGGCGCCGGTGGCGGCGTCGATGATCACCACGTCGGAATGATAGAAGTAGTCGTTGAGACCGGTGCTGTCGGCGACCCGCGCCGAGAGCCGCCGACCGTCCGGCGACCAGCGCGCCTCGGCGATGTTGCGGCCCTCGACGGCGATGCGGCGAGGCCGCCCGCCCGCCGCGTCCTGCAGCCAGAGGCGCCCCAGATCGCCCGGGTCGTCGATGATCGCCTGGTCGCGCTTGGCGGCGGCGTCGGCCTTCTGCCGCTCGGTCTTCGGGTCCCCGGCGACATAGGCCAGGACCGCATCGTCGGCCGACCGCGAGAAGCCGCGCACGTCGGTCGCCGAGGCCGTCAGCCGCCGGGCCGGGCCGCCGTCGACAGGCGCGGCCCAGACCTGCTTGGCCGCGATCCCGGTCGTCGACGGATCGGACTGGTTGGAAAGGAAGGCGATCTCGCGTCCGTCGCGCGACCAGCGGGGGCCGCTCTCGAGCTGGGTCCCCTCCGTCAGGCGGCGCGGCGGCGCGCGCCCGTCGACGGGCGCGACCCAGATCGCCGAGCGCGACGGGCGCTGGGTCGACAGCGTGGGCGCGACGACATAGGCCACGAACCTGCCGTCCGGCGACAGCTGCGGGTCCGACGCGTCGGTCAGGCCCATGATGTCGCGCGGGCTGATCGGCTCGGCCGCCGACGCGGCGACGGGCGCGCCGCCCCACAGCGCCACGACGACCAGCGCCAGTGCAAGTCTAAGTCCGCAAGCCATGCGCCCGCCTCGATCCTGTTGGGAGAAAGCCCGGCGCGCCGCGCGAGCGACGCGCCGGGGTCGGCGGGCTACTGCAGGTTCCAGCTCACGGTCACGCCCACGGTGCGAGGACGGATGATGAACTCGTTGAGGCCCGTGCCGGTGCTGGACAGGCCGTAGCCGAAGGCGACGGCCCGCTCGTCGGTGAGGTTGGTCGCGAACAGCGCCACGTCGACATTGTCGAGGCTGAGGTTCAGGCGGGCGTCGAACTGGTTGTAGCCGCCGACCTTGACGCTGGGGCCCTGCAGGGTCTCGGGCGCCTTGGCCAGGTAGCGGTGAGACACCGTCAGCGTCGGCGCCAGCGGCGCATCGAAGCGATAGGACGCCATGTTCGAGACCTGCCAGGGCGAAGCCCCCGGCAGACGCGTGCCGTCTAGCAGCGCCGGCGAGGCGGTCGTCACCGTTTCGGTCAGCCGGGCGTCGAGATAGGTCACGTTCGACGACAGGGTGAGCGGCGGGATCGGCCGCGCCAGCACGGCCAGCTCCACGCCCTGGATCCGCGCCGAGCCGGCGTTGGTCCCGTAGGTCAGGTTGTCGCCCGGACGGACCAGACGCACCTGGATGTCGCTCCATTCGATGTCGTAGATCGAGGCGTCGACCTGAAGCTTGCCGTCCAGCCAGGTGCTGTGCGCGCCCAGTTCGTAGTTCCAGAGCGAGTCCGAGGCCCAGGCCGCCGGGGTGTCGAACCCGGCCAGGTCAACCACGGTGTTGGGGTTGCCGAAGCGGAAGCCCTTGCTGGCCAGGGCGTAGACCGTCAGGTCGCGGCTGGGACGCCAGGCCAGCGAGAACTTCGGCACGAAACCGTCGTCGGCGGCGTTGCGGCGCGCCACCGTCTGGCCGGTCAGGCCATAGCTGATGCCGTAGCGCTGGATCTCGACCCAATACTTGGTGTCGAACAGGCGCCCGCCCACCGTGGCGGTGACCTTGGGCAGGAACTCGTAGCTGACCTCGCCGAACAGCGCCTTTTCCGAGCCCTCGCGATGGCTGTAGGTGCGATTGAAGACCTCGCCCCTCAGCAGGGAGGCGTCGTAGCGCGCGGCCAGCACGTCGGCGCCGTCCGGCAGGCTGCTCAGCGTGGCGACGTTGGTCCGGGTTTCCGAATACATGGCCCCGATCAGCCACTTGAACCGGCCGTCGCCGTTCGAGGCCAGCCGGGTCTCCAGGGTCTTCATGTTGGTGTGCATGCGTTCCTGGGACAGGACCCCGTTCGGCGCGAAGGTCCGCAGCGAGCTTGAGCGCGTCACGTCGCTGTTGAGCACGTGGTCCTTGGTGTTGGTCGAGGCCAGGACGGTCAGGTTGGCGAAGTCGAACTTGTGGTCCAGCCGCAGCGAATGGATCTCGAAGTCGTAGTCGGTCGGGTTCGGCAGGATCGTCGAGCGGGCATAGGGCCCGAAGGCGCTCTGCACCGTGGCGATCTCGTCGGACTTGTTCTGCTGGTAGAGGCTCAGCAGCGACAGCGTCGTGCGGTCGGTCGGGGTGAACACCGCCGAACCGCGCACGCCGTTGACCCGAAGGTTGTTGGTCGTGCCCGCGCCGATGTTGTCGATGTAGCCGGCGTCGTCGCGCGAGAAGCCGACCAGGCGCACCGCCAGCTTGTCCTGGATGATCGGCACGTTGACCATGCCCTTGACGCCGTAGCTGGCGCCGCTGGAGTGGCCGATGTGGCGGATCGTGGTCTCGGTCGCCGCGTCGTAGCCCGAGGCGTCGGCGGTGTTGACGATGTAGTTGATCGCCCCGCCCAGCGAAGCCGAACCGAACAGCGAGCCCTGCGGGCCGCGCAGCACCTCGACGCGGTTCAGGTCGAAGGTGTCGACGTCGGGAATGCCCGAGGCGTAGCTGGGCTCGGTCAGCGGGATTTCGTTCAGGAAGTAGCCGGTCGGTCCCTGGCCCTGGTCGATGCCGGCCGTCGCGCCGACGCCGCGGATGGTGACCGCCGACTGGCCCGAAGTGCCTTCGTTGAACACCACGCCCGGGATACGGCCCAGATAGTCGGCGTTGCTCTGGGCGCCGGCCGCCTTCAGCTGCCGGCCGGTGACGGCCGAGGCGCCGCCCGCCAGGTCCTGCAGGCGCTCGACGCGCTTGCCGGCGGTGACGATGATCTCATCAACGACGGCCGCCGAGTTCGTCTGGTCCCCGGCGGTTTCGGTCTGGGGGCGCTCGGCCTCGCCTCCCGGCACGATGCTGAGGCCGCCGGAGGGCGTGCGCCGCACGGACAGGCGGCTGCCCGCCAGGAGGGCCTGCAGGGCGGCTTCGTCGCTCAGGCGGCCGCTGACGCCCGGCGAGGTCCTCCCCCGGACCAGGCTGGGATCATAGACGACGTCCTGGCCGCTCTTCAGCGAATAGGCCCGCAGGGCCGAGGCGAGGTCCTGCCGCTCGATGGCGTAGTCCCGCAGCGATTGGGCGTGGGCCGCCGTCGCGCCGCCCGCCAAGACCAGGGCCGCGCACCCCGACAGCAGCATATTCCGTAGGTCGATCGTCTTCATTACTGCCCCCTCGAACTGAAGCGTTCAGTGACAGGGATGCAGCCGGAGGGATTCACCCCCATCGCCCTTCGAACTTTTTATGACGAAAGCGGCTCGACGGTCCCGTCAGCGGCGCGCCAGCACGATCCGGTCGCCGGCGACCGTCGTGGTCCGGATCGGAAACGCGGTCGAGACCGCCTCGGCGAAGGCCTGCGGACGATCGGTATGGAAGACCCCGCTGACCGGCAGGGCGGCCAGGTCCGGATCGGCCAGCACCAGGCGCGGCCCGCCATAGCGGTTGAACTCCTCGACCGCCTCGCCCAGCGGCGTCGATTCCAGGATGACCCGTTCGGTCCGCCAGGCCTGGACATGCGCCAGGTCGACGGCCGCCACGGTCGGCGCGGCGGCCGGGCCCAGGCGGGCTTCGTCGCCGGGAGACAGGATGACGGCCGGGGCGACCGGTCCGGCCGTCAGCCGCGACGCCTCCGGCCCGGCGACGAAGCCCGCCTGGGCCCGGCCGCCGCGCCGACCGTG